>CAMWRL010000071.1 GCA_947176685.1 uncultured Ruminococcus sp.
ACTGCAACCGTATCTGCGCCGCATTTTTTAAGGAAAGCCGCCGCTTCAAAAGTCCTTGCGCCTGTTTTCATAATAAAGTTTTTTGTATCAAGCATTATTCCGGCAAGGAGGGCGTTTGCATAACAACTCTGGAAAGTTTCTTCCGGCGGCATACTGAAATACTGAATGATTTCCGTGACCATTTCCGAAGCTGACGAAGCATAGGGTTCGTGATGGAAGATAACCGCATTGTCAATGAAGTTTGCGCTTTTGCGGTGATGGTCTATCACTACAACGGACTTTGCTTTCCTGTAAAGTTCCGGACATTCCAGAACGTCACGGTTATGCGTATCGACTATTATAAGCAAATCGCTGTCAGTTATCAGTGCAACGGCGTTTTCAGGCGATATGAACAGCTCATTGTCGGTATTTTCTTCTGTGATGTCAATGAGGTTCGGAGCAAGATTGCGGTTTCTGTCAACTGCAATATGGACTTCTTTTCCAAGAAGTCTCAACGCTCCTGCCATACCGCACGATGCGCCTACAGAATCGAGGTCGCCAAACCTGTGTCCCATTATAAAAACCTTGTCCGAACTCATTATAATATCCTGTAGAGCGTTTGCAAGAATACGGGTTTTTGCACGGGACTTTTTTTCCATACCCTGAGAAACTCCGCCGAAAAACTGGTATCCGCTGTCTGTTTTCAATACAGCCTGGTCGCCGCCACGCCCCAGAGCCATATCGAGACACTGCTTTGCAAGGTGTTCGCTTTCGGCAAGGGATTCTGCACCTTTGCCGACGCCTATAGAGAATGTCAGCGGATATTTTCCGGCAATCTTGATATTTCTTGCGGAGTCAAGTATGCTGAACTTTCTGGAGATTATCTCATCAAGGTGTTTGTTTTCGATTACGGCATAGAATGTATTTGAACCGCTTTTCCGGACAAAACCGTTTGTACTGCTCATAAAGTTTTCGATAAGCTTTTCGACCTCAACAGACGCCTGTGATTTTGCGCTCTCTTTAGCGTTCTGCAATATTTCGTCATAATTGTCAACCGTTATTATAACAACATTGGGATGAGTTTCTTCAAACTTTCTTTTAAGTGACGTATAGTCTGTCTCATCGTGGAAACACATAATATATAAAGTTGAATCACCGTTTACAGACTTGTCTGCTGTCACACGGTATGTACTGCCGTTAAGGGTACAAACGCCCGCACCGGCTGAGATTATGTTGTCAAAGCATATATCTGTCAGATTTCCTATATCCGTACCATAAAGCTTTTGTCCATCGGCAATCCTGCTTGTGAAGTACCTGTTGCACCATATAAGCTGTCTGTTGTTGTCGATTACTGCAACGGGTTCAGGCAGGGAGTTTATATAGTCGGATACCGAATTTTCGAGATGTTCGTTCATTCTGGAGATGTGCCGGACGTTTTTCTGTGCAAAGAAAAGTATTTCAGCGATACACATAGAAGCCGTCAGGACAGACAGAATAACAGAGATTATTCCCATAACAGAGTCACTACTGCTTAACAGCGAGGCAGAAATTATTGTATCTGTAGCAAGCAGTACAAGCAGAATCAGTGAAACTGTCGGAAATTTCTTTTTCAAAATTACAGCTCCTTTCGTAAAACGGAAAAAAATCAGGTTTCCATAATAATCGGGAGAATCATAGGACTGCGTTTTGTTTTTTCGTAGATGCAGTCGGATAAGTCGTCACGCATTTTGTTTTTGAGGAAAGTCCATTCCCTGAGTTCGGCGGGCGAACACTTGTGGAGAGTTTCAGTAAGACATTTTTTTGCGTCATTCATAAGTTCTTCTGATTCTCTCACGTAGACGAAACCTCTTGAAATAATGTCAGGACCTGCGGAAATCCTGTTGGTACTGCGGTTGAGACCAATTACCACTATAATAATGCCGTCCTGTGCAAGGTGATTTCTGTCACGCAGTACTATTGAGCCGACATCACCGACTCCGAGACCGTCAACAAGAATACGTCCGGCAGGCACCTGCGAAACGATACCCATTTTAGTGCCGTCTGTTTCGATAACGTTTCCTATGCTTGCGATTAATATATTTTCTTCCGGAATACCCATCTGCAAAGCGAGTTCGCTGTGTTTCTTGAGGTGTTTGTATTCTCCGTGTACGGGAATGAAAAACTTTGGCTTTATAAGGGCAATCATAAGTTTGAGTTCTTCCTGACAGGCGTGTCCTGAAACATGTACTTCATACATATCTTCATAGATTACGTCAGCTCCGGATTTCATAAGTTCGTTGACAACCTTTGTGACATACTTTTCGTTTCCGGGGATTGGTCTTGCAGAAATGATAATGAAGTCCGTAGATGTTATATTTACTTTGTTGTGGTCTTTCATAGCCATTCTGGTAAGTGCGGACATAGGTTCGCCCTGACTGCCTGTTGTTATAAGGACGATTTCACCGCTTTCGTATTCGTCCATCAGTTCTATGTCAATAAGGGTGTTGTCAGGAATGTCAAGATAACCCAGTTCGGTGGCAATGTTGATTACGTTGACCATACTTCTGCCGAATACTGCCACTTTACGACCGTACTTTACAGCACTGTTGACAATCTGCTGTACACGGTGTATATTTGACGAGAATGTTGCAATAATAATGCGTTTGCCCTCTGCTCTGCGGAAAAGCTTGTCGAAAGACTCTCCGACAGTTTTTTCGGAGTGGGTATATCCGGAACGTTCTGCATTGGTTGATTCGGACATAAGGGCAAGTACGCCTTTGTTGCCGAGTTCTCCGAAACGTGCAAGGTCAATGATTTTTCCGTCAATTGGTGTGTAGTCTATTTTGAAATCTCCGGTATGGATTATCACGCCGGCAGGAGTATGGATAGCCATTCCCACGGCGTCCGGAATGGAGTGGTTGACCTTGATGAACTCTACAGCCATACAACCCATTTTAACGGTTTTACGGGGTTCAACGGTATTGAGCTTTACTTTGCCGTAAAGTCCCTGCTCTTTGAGTTTGCCCTCTATAAGTCCGATTGTAAGCCTTGTGGCATATACGGGGACATTTACTTTTTTGAGGAGATAGGCAAGACCGCCTATATGGTCTTCGTGACCGTGAGTAATGACTATGCCTCTGATTTTAGCTCTGTTTCTTTCGACGTAAGCGAAGTCCGGAATCACGATATCAACGCCGGGCATATCGGAGTCCGGAAACGATAGACCGCAGTCAAGAATGAACATATCGTTTGAGCATTCAAAGACGGTCATATTTTTGCCGATTTCGTTCAGACCTCCAAGCGGAATGATTTTAACAGCAGCTTTTTTGTTTTCCTTTAGTTGTGCGGATTGGTTTCTTGAATGTTTTTCAGGATAAAGTTCAGTATGTTCCGTTACGGGAGTTCTTTTTTTATAGTAACGTTTCTGATACGTACCACGGGCTGAAGACTGTCTGGACTTTGGTGATTTTTCTTTTTCGTTCACTATACTACCTCTCTTTCTGGAGAATGTGGGTGGGGGTGGGGGATAATGTATGTTTTTTTCCGGAGTTATGACAGGACGATACCCGACAAATATCAGGCGATTCAAAATTTTTACTATAACATATGGTTCTGGACACTTTGCAGTGTCTGAATGCTTACAGCGAAAGATATTCCGGAAAAAATATTTTAACGGCATATAAGTCTGCCGGTAAAGTCTTTAAGTAAGAACTTCCGGACACCAGCCGGAAGTAATATCAATATACTTATAATTATACAGAAATATGCGCTCCGTGTCAATAGCAAAAGTCAAACTTTTGCAGATTAACCAATATTTTTTCCGACCGTAACAAAAAATTATAAGGCGTTGCGGTGAGAACCGATACGGCGGAGTTTTTCGCTCCAGTGGGAACATAGTTCAGCGGCAGTTTCAGAGGAGTATGCCTGCGCAAGTAAAGTTATACGATTTCTTCCGCTTCTTGAAATTATAACTCTGCCGTCATTTTCGAGAATGGTTTTACCGCAGGGGATATTCTCAACGCTGTCGATAGTGATTTCACGTTTTGCGGCGGCAAGCTGCGGAAGTGATTTTACAGTCCGTATAAAGTCGTCTCTGTTTTCTGCAAGGTGTATGCACATATAAAGAGGGTCGGCAAGAAACCGTTGATTTGAGGCTTCCGGCGGAATGGGGCTGTCAATTGAGAAGCGTTTCAGATTCAGGGGCGTTCCGGTACTGATGAAGTCCGCAGCATAGTGGAAGTTTTCCGGAAGCCATACGGCTTGTCCCTTTGCGGAAAGTCTCAGGGAATATGCAAGGATAAGTTTTTCATATGAGATGAATCCCGCCTGCGAGGAATAGGCGTTTACTTTCTGACCGTCATCTGAAATCTGGAATACAAGTGTATCGTCTTCGCCGGAGAAGAACTCCAGCCACAGTGACCGCACTGAACGGTTTCCGCAGGATATTCCGGCAGGTATTGAACGTCCCGTACCGCCGAAAGTGTCCGCAAGGTTATTGATGTATATGTTCCTGAAAGACGTTGATGATGTGATTTTACCACATTTTCCGGCAGGCACATCCGGAGAAGCGTTCATAATATCCGTGAGTACTCCGGAAGACATCGGAAAACCGCTTGCGTTGAAAAAGGATATTTTCAGACAGTCGTCACCGCTGATAAATATTCCGCAGTCTGCCGAAAGCAGGGGCAATCCGAATCTGAATGACGGTAAGTCCGTATTTTCGCATACGTAAACGTCCCGACCGCATTCGGAAAGTCCGCTGCACATTGCATAGAGAACGTGCATATTGCTGAAACCGTCACAGCCTATGCTGAAACGTCTGAAAAAACGAGCGAGAGTTTTGCCGAACTCTGCCGATTCTGCCGAACCGATTGTTACATTCGGGAGAGCTTCGCAGCAGCCGTCCCGAAAACTGAAAAGTTTGTTTTCGCCTGAATAACCCATAAAATATCACTCCTTAAATAATACCCTGTCTTTGAAGGGTTCAGTATTATTTATTGACGTAAAATATCCTGATTATTCCTTTTTGACTTTATTCATAAGAAGAATCAGTCCGACGAGGTTCGGAAAAGCCATAAGACCGTTGAAAATATCAGATAATGTCCAGACGGTTTTCATAGTCATCACTGCGCCGGCAGACGCAAGTACAGAAAACATTATACAGAAGATTTTCCGGCAGTGTCCGCCGGAAAGGTATCTGAAAGCCGTTTCGCCGCAATAGTACCAGCCTATAATTGTACAGAACGCAAATACCGCCATTGCAGCCGCAAGAAACGGTACTGAAAATCTTCCCATTACTGCTGAAAACGCTGTCTGTATGGAGTTTCCGGTGCATATTACGGTGAGTGCGGTAAGCGTACAGCATATTGCAGTATCAAAGAATACTTCCGACATACTCCACATACCCTGTAACTGAGGGTCAGTGCTGTCTGCGGAACTATGCAGTATAGGTGAACTTCCAAGACCGGCTTCATTTGAGAAGATACCTCTGCGTACTCCTGTTGAGACAGCTCTTGACAACGCATAGCCGGATATTCCTCCGACAGCCTGTCTTATGCCAAACGCCTGACGGAAGATTTCCCCGAAAGCGTGAGGGATATGTTTCCGGAAGACAACCAGTACCGTTATACAGCCGACCATATACATTATGGACACTACAGGCAAAAGCAACTGGGCAGTTTTTCCGATACGGTCTGCGCCGCCGCTTGTGACGAGAAAAATCAATATAAAGATGATTACGGCAAGGAGATATTTACTGATATGTATGCACGGAATGAGACTTTCCGCAAAAGTATTAACTTGTACCATACCGCCCATACCGATACAAGCCATTATGCAGAATACTGCAAACACTCCGGCAAGCACCGGACAGCCAAGACCTTTGTCGAGGTATGCCATAGAGCCTTTTGCATCTTCGGAACTGTATGTGACTGAAAGACTGTTTTCGGCATAGACAAGAGCCATTCCGAAAAATGCGGATACCCACATCCAGAATACCGCACCAGCTCCGCCGACTGTTACCGCTGTCGCAACTCCTGTTATATTGCCCGTACCCATAGCCGTACCCAGTGCCATACAGACTGTCCGTAACTGTTTTCGGTCAGGCGGATTTTTTATAAAGAACGGTATTATTTTAAACTGTATGAATTTAAGTTTGACAGTATATATAATTCCAGTTGATATGAGCAGGAATATAAGACCGGCACCCCAGACATAGGAGTTGATTTTTTCAAGAAAATCCGTCATAATAATCTTCCTTCCGAAAATATTCACAGATAATTTTATAAAAAAACGGTATACAGTAAATGATATTTATGGTATAATAGAAATATGCCCATTCTGAGGAGGGACGATATGAAGAATTATTTACCGGACAAAAGTTGTCTTATGACTTTGAGAATACTGATAATTTCCGTATCAGTGGTATTGGTTTCGGCAGTAAACTATTTCTTTACTGTAAAAATATTAATCATACTTATAGACACTATTATCGGAGCAGGCGCATTTTTTATGATGTTCGCATACCTGCCGCTTTTTCTGAAGTCCATACGATATACGGTCACTGACACGGAAATAACAAAATCCAGCGGCGTTATAATAAGGCTTCATCAGTCTGTGCAGTATTCGTCAGTGCAGTACGTCAACGTTATAACAACGCCTTTTTCGCAGTATACCGGACTTAACTTTATTGTGTGCTTTGTGTACGGCGGACAGCTCAGGCTTGTGTTCCTGAATCATAACGATGCAAGGGAAATCCTTGACAAAGTTGAGCAGAAAGGAGGCGAATCGGGTTGTACCACGAACACCCTTTAAGGATTCTGAGGTATTCCGCAAAAAACATATGGTTGCTGATATTTCCGCTGCTGCGTGGCGTAAGGACTATCCGTCTTGATGCAGACCGCTTTTACCAGTGGGTAAAGGGTGCGTGGTTTGACATAGCTGTAATCGGTATAATTATTGTTTTTGGATATATAAGATGGTATTTTTCGGGAATAGAACTGACCGACAATGAAGTTGTCCGTTGGGAGGGCATAACCGCTAAAATAAAAACTACCATACCATACAGCAGTGTAAGTTCGGTAACTGTTGAAAAACCCGTATATCTTATGCCGCTGAGAGCCGTAAAGCTGAGCTGCGATACCAGTGCCGGAATGTACCGTTCAGCGGATATGCAGATTATGGTAAACAGGAAGTTTTGTGAAGACTTTCTGTCAAGAGTGCCAGACGTCAATCAGAAAAATAAACTTCAGGACATTCCCGAAACAACACCATTGTCAGTACTGCTGTTTTCGCTGTTCTTTTCAAGCGGACTGTCAGGTACTGTATATATAGCGACTTTCTTTATGAAAGGCGGAGACATTGCCCGTGATATTATAAATGTTTCGCTTGACCGCATAACGCAGACTACAGAAAAAATTACCGACAAACTGCTTATTCATATACCATCGGCGGCGGTTTTGGTGGGAGTGTTTTTCATAGCGGCGTGGATTGTGTCGTTTCTGGTGAACTTCCTGCGGTATGCGGGCTTTGAGGTTGACGGCGACGAGTACTGTTTAAAGATTTTCTGCGGACTTCTCAATCGCCGTGAGTACCGGATTACTCCGGCGCATATCAACTATACTGACCTCAGGCAGAACCTTATAATGAAGCTTTCGGGAGCTGTTGCCGTAAACGTCAGTTGTGCCGGATACGGGTCGGCAAAAAATCATCTTCCGGTACTGCTTCCGGTAAAAAAAGAGGAGGATTTAGGCAATGCCCTTGAAAAAATAGGAGTGTTCAGCGGTGTGAGAAACGATTTCCGTCCGAAGCCGAATGGTCTGATGTCATATATATGGCAGCCCGTTATATTGTCGCTGCTGGTATTTCCTGTGCATATATTCATAAAAAGATTTATTCCGGAAGTCTCTGAACTGTCGTTTTTCTTTGCCGTAATGACTGAAATACCATTGATATGGATGATTGCCGTAAAGATTACTGCGTTCTTTACAAGCGGAATATCCGTCTATGATGACAAAATTATGGTAAGGTGTTCGAGAATGACCGGATTTCATACTGTTGTTGCGGAAAGACGCAAGCTTGTGAAATTTGAGATTCAGCAGGCGGTTTTACAGAAGATAAGCGGTAAATGCAGTGTTATATTATGGTTCGGCAGTGAGGAACGGGCGCACTTTAAAGTAAAGGCACTGCGTGTTGAAGACGTCAGGAAAATTTCAGAAATGCTTGGCTATACAACGGGTACGAAAATTTAATGATTTTTTCTGAATATAATCTTTTGAAACCATATAAAATTCTCTCTTGACTTTTGAAAATCCCTGTGATATAATTTTATGTAATAATTTGTATATTTTGGTGGTTTTTATGAAAAGTTTATTTAAAGTGACTTCACTTGTATTTTTGGCTTTTCTTTTTTTCGGATGCGAAGACAAAAATGAAAATAACAAAAATGAATTCTTTTTTCCAGACAGACCCGCTGTATTTCTGACAGCAAGGGAAATAGAACCATACAATCCTGTTGCTGAAATAAAGCTTACGTTTATAGGCGACTGTACTCTTGCTACCCAGCTTGGCGATAATTATGAAGGCAGTTTCAACTGGTATGCAGAAAATTATGACAAGAAATATTTTTTTGAAAAAGTCTATCCATATACCAGCAGCGACGATTTTACAATCGCCAACTGTGAAAATGTCTTTACTGACTATGTACTTCCGGAGGCATATAAGGGATATTGGCCGGCTTTCTGGTTTCGGTCGCCCAGCCGGAACGCTGAAATATTTTCCGCCGGAAATGTTGAAGTTGTAACAGTCGCAAATAACCATACTTTTGATTATAATGAAGAAGGTATGAATGATACAATCAAAGCTATTGAATCAGTGGACGGGCTTGAATGGGGCGGAACAGACAAAGATGTTATTCTTGAAAAAGATGATGTGAAAATTGGTCTTATATGTGATACAATGTGGGG
>CAMWRL010000072.1 GCA_947176685.1 uncultured Ruminococcus sp.
ATCAATATATTCTTCCATAGCGTTTTCGCAGACTATAACGCCGCCTTTTTTAGGACGTATGCGTTTTTCAAGTTCTTCGGGTGCTTTGAAGATAATTCTTTTTATTTCCTCGCCTGTTTCGTGGCTGATTTTGTGACCTCCGCCGGAGTAAAGACGTATTCCGCACCGCCGACCGTCCGGCAAAGATGTAATCATTATTCCGGCATCGGCATCGTGGACTTCCGCAAGGCACGAAATGACAGGCGGTGATATACCGAGTTTTTCTGCCGTAACTCCTGCCGAACATATTCCACGACATACCGAATCGTAAATAATTCCGGCGGACGTTCCGTCATCACGCCCGACTATTACAAGCGGATTCTTTCTGTTTTTCGGCGAAAGTACAGCCGCAACGGTTTTTCCGGTAATTTCTGCGAGTTCGTGGTCGGAACACTCCATTGTCATATATTCGCCGTGAAAATTCTCCATTTTTCACGCTCCTTTTATAGTGTAAACGGCTATAATTTTTTTATGTTCTGCAATATCTTCGTTATTCCGGTAAGTTTTCGTTTCCGGACAGTTGTTGTATCTGTTGTAGACTGTTATACTGTTTTCCGTCCGTATACAGAAAACTGTGTGTATTGATGACAGAAAACGCCGTCCCGTCCAGAATGATACAATAAAAGTCCCTGAATCGCTTATTTTTCGGGAAAAACTGCATTCAACCCCGAAATGTTCCAGAGCCTTTCCGATTTTATAAGGACTGCACCCGAAAATTCCGATAAGCATTCTGAATCTTTCCATATAACGTGCCACTTCGTATATCGGACGGGACTTTTTCAGGTACACCAGAGCGTTATAAACCGCTATGACTTCACAGCCATTGAAACTCATTCTGCACAGTCCGTAACGCATTCCGGAAACGCAGTTCACAGCCTGACCGTTAATCATTCTGCCGGAAAAATCATCATCACATAACTTTATATTATGTCTGTAGTTGTTATCACAAATCATAAAGTAAGCTGTCCGTCGTCCTGAAACCTGAATCCGAGATGTTCATAGGCAAGTTTTGTGGCACAGCGTCCACGGGGAGTACGTCCCAGAAATCCTAGCTGCATAAGATATGGTTCGCATACGTCCTCAATGGTAACGGATTCCTCTCCGATTGCAGAAGCCAGCGTTTCCAGACCTACAGGTCCACCGCCATAGCCTTTTATAATCATTTCAAGCATACGTCTGTCAAGACTGTCAAGTCCGAGTTCGTCAATTTCCAGACGGGTCAGGGCTATTGACGCTATTTTCTGATTTATTTCGCCGTTGCCCATAACGTCCGCAAAGTCCCTCACACGCTTCAAAAGCCTGTTTGCAATACGAGGCGTACCCCTTGCCCTGCCTGCAACTTCTGCCGCACCGTCCAGCGTACAGGGGATTCCCAGAATCATTGCACTTCTGCGGACTATATCCGTGAGCTGTTCCTTTGAGTAAAGCTCCAGACGTTGTATTACTCCGAAACGGTCACGGAGAGGTGCGGAAAGCTGTCCGGCACGGGTAGTCGCACCGATAAGCGTGAAAGGCTTCAAATCCATTCTTATGGAGCGTGCCGAAGGACCTTTTCCTATAATGATGTCAATAACCCTGTCTTCAAGTGCCGGATAGAGTATTTCCTCGACAGCCCTCGAAAGACGGTGTATTTCGTCTATAAAAAGTACATCATTGTCCGAAAGGCTCGTAAGCAGTGACACCAAATCTCCGGGTTTTTCGATTGCCGGACCAGTAGTTACACGGAGATTAACGCCAAGTTCGTGGGCAATTATTGCCGAAAGAGTAGTTTTACCCAGTCCGGGAGGACCATATAATAAAACATGGTCAAGCGGTTCGCCTCTGAGCTTAGCGGCTTTGATGTATATTGCAAGGTTTTCTTTTACTTTGTCCTGTCCGATATATTCGTGAAATGCCTGCGGTCTGAGAGTTGTTTCAATGTCATTGTCTTCGTTTGTGTTTTCCGGTGAAATCATTCGTGGAGCAAATTCCATATCTTCTGTCTGTATCAAAATTACACCTCCGGTTTATTTTTCAAATCAGCGTTTTCTGCATATGCAGAAATGTTAAGTAAATACGTCCAGTATCAGATGTTTCCTGACGCAATAAGTCTCAGAACTTCCCTTATAAGTTCCTGAGTACTGAGCGAGGGACTGCATTTTCTGAGCAGGGGAGCGATTTCGCCTTGTGAGTAGCCTAATACCATAAGAGCTTCCATAGCCTCAGAGACAGCCGAAGATGATACATCAATTGGAGCTTCTGTAGAGGGAATATTTTTTCCGGTAAAGTTTTCGGCGGATATTTTATCCTTGAGTTCAAGCATTATTCTCTGGGCTGTCTTGGTGCCGATACCTTTTGTTTTTGTCAAAGCCCTGCTGTCGCCGGAAGCAACCAGAAATGCGAAGTTTTCCGGCGTAATGTCGGACAGTATTGAAACAGCGGCTTTTCCGCCGACTCCGGAAACGGACATAAGCAGTCTGAAACAATTCAGTTCCTGAATTGTCGCAAATCCGAAAAGTTCTATATTATCATCCCTTACGTTCATATGGGTGTAAACAGTTGTTTCATCGCCGATATTTCCGAGGCTCGAAACTGTATTATATGAAGTTTTGCAGGCATAGCCCACTCCGGCGCACTCAACAACTATGTAATTCATATCTTTAAGTATGAGTTTTCCTCTTAAACTGTATATCATAAAAAATCTTCCTTTTTTGTAATAAGTTATCTCCAGCGTACTGTATGTCCGTGACATATGGCAATTGCCAAAGCGTCAGCTGCGTCATCGGGTTTCGGGATATGTGCAAGTCCGAGCAGATTTCTTGTCATTTCCATCATCTGACGTTTTTCGGCTTTTCCGTAACCAGTGACCGACATTTTCACCTGCAACGGCGTATACTCCGCAACCGGTATAAATCTTTTTGCGGCGGAAAGTATTGTCACTCCTCTTGCCTGCGCAACATCAATTGCAGTTTTCTGGTTGGTAGTAAAGTAAAGTTTTTCAATCGCCATGCAGTCGGGCTTGAATTTTTCAAATATAAATTCTATATCTTCGCTGATTGCCCGCAGACGTTCAGTAAAGAGCGTTCCGGCATCTGTAGTAACTGCTCCGTACTCTACCGGACGGAAGTTCACTCCGTCATAGTCCAGTATTCCGAAACCTACTATTGCATATCCGGGGTCAATACCCAGTATTCTTATTTTTTCCACAATATTTTTCCTGTTCTGTTGAAAAAGTCCGTATAATAATATATACTTTATTATACACCTTATTATTATACCACACCGGAACGGCTGTTTGCAATATATTTATATCTTTTTTATTGATTTTTACAAAAAAATCTGTTATAATGAATATCAGCCATCAGTTAAATTTTTCCGGAGGTAAAAAAATATGGATTTACAGGAACTTCGTGATGCAATTGACGTTACGGACAAGGAAATATTATCGCTTTTCATGAAACGTATGGAACTCTGCAAAGGAGTTGCCGACTATAAAAAACAACATAATATGCCGGTTTTTCAGGGCGGACGTGAAAAACAGGTCATTGACAGAATAAAAGCCCTTACAAATGACCCCGCTCTTGAAAACGGTACAGCGGCACTTTTCACAACAATAATGGACATAAGCAAACTCTTGCAGAATCAGAAGCTTCTTTCAGATAATCAGGAGTATGATTTCAGTGCGCCGGACTTTGAAAACGCTCAGAAAATAGGTTGTCAAGGGACTTCCGGTGCAAACTCCGAAACTGCCGCAAGAATGATTTTCGGGGACAGACAGCCTGTATTTTATAAGTCTTTTGAGGACGTTTTCAGGGCGGTGCAGTCCGGAGAGATAGATTACGGAGTTATTCCGCTGAAAAACTCCACTGCCGGAATGATTGACAGTGCATACGACCTTATGGCAAAATACAGCGTATATATAGTAAAACAGGTATGCGTTGAAATAAATCACTGTCTTGCCGCTAAAAAAGGGACTTCAATAAACGACATAAAATGTGTATATTCGCATCAGCAGGCACTTGCGCAGTGCAGTGTATTCCTTGCAGAAAATAATCTTGAAACTTCCGCATACAGCAATACCGCTACCGCCGCCGGAATGGTCAGGGACAGTGATGAAAATATAGCCGCAATATGCTCCGTTGACTGCGCCGAACGTCTGGGACTGGAAATTCTTGCGGAAAATATAGCCGACTGTTCAGTAAACAGAACGCAGTTTGTATGTATTGCAAGGGATTTGAAAGTATCTCAGGACGCTGACACCATTTCCATAATGATACAGATTCCGCATACCGAAGGCAGTCTTTACCGTCTGCTTACGAAGTTCTATGTCAACGGCATGAACATTATAAGAATTGAAAACCGGCCCATACGTGACGGAAGTTTTGATGTAATGTTTTATCTTGACTTCAGCGGAAAGCTTACTGACTCCAACGTAAGGGCGTTGATGAATGACCTTTCGGAGAATATGGAGTACTTCCGTTGTCTGGGAACTTTCAGAAATGAGTAAAGGAGTGATTGAAATGTCTGATAAATTCCGTTCTCTGCTTGAAAACAGGAAGTTTCTCTTTCTGGACGGCGGAATGGGAACTATGCTTCAGGCTAACGGCATACAGACCGGACATCTTCCGGAACTTCTCAATATAACAAATCCCGAAGTTGTCATGAATATTCACCGTATGTATGCGGAAGCTGGTGCGGATATTATATATGCCAACACTTTCGGGGCTAACCGTTTCAAACTTGAAAACTCCGGTTACAGCGTTGAGGAAGTCGTAAGGGCAGGAATAAAAAATGCCCGTTCAGCGATTGGTGACAAACTCGTTGCATTGGATATGGGGTCTGCCGGACAACTGCTTGAACCGTCCGGCACGCTGTCTTTTGAAGAAGCCTATGAAGCTTACAGGGAAATCGTTACAGCCGGAAGTGAAGCCGATGTTATAGTTATCGAAACAATGACAGACCTGTATGAAGTAAAAGCCGCATTGCTTGCCGCTAAGGAAAACTCCAACAAACCAGTGCTTGTTACAATGACCTTTGAGGAAAATATGCGTACTTTTACGGGAGTTTCACCGGAATGTATGTCGGCAGTCTTAGAGGGTCTGGGGGCTGATGCTATAGGTGTTAACTGTTCTCTGGGTCCGGACGAACTTTTCCCCATACTTGACAGAATATGTTCACTGACAAGTCTTCCGGTTATTGCAAAGCCCAATGCCGGACTTCCCGACCCCGTAACAAATGCTTTCAACGTAATGCCGGAGGACTTCGCCGCAAGCTGCGCAAAACTTGCCGGAGCAGGCGTTAAGATATTCGGCGGCTGCTGCGGAACTACTCCGGAACATATCCGGCAGATGATTAAAACACTTGACAGTGCTGATAATATTAAAAGACCTGTAAAACGTGTAAGTCTTGCGTGTTCGGCGGTCAACTGCGTGACAATAAATCAGCCCCGTGTTATCGGAGAACGCATTAACCCGACCGGAAAGAAGCGTTTCAAGGAAGCCCTGATAAACCACGATATTGATTATATTCTGGGGCAGGCAGTGGAGCAGATTCACGCAGGTGCGGAAATCCTTGATGTAAACGTGGGACTTCCGGACATCAATGAAAAAGAAATGATGGTGACAGCGGTCAAGGCTATCCAGAGTGTATGCGATACGCCGTTACAGCTTGACAGCACTATTCCGGAAGTACTTGAAGCCGGTCTGCGTGTATACAACGGCAAACCGATTGTAAACTCCGTAAACGGTGAGGACGAATCACTTGACAGTATACTTCCGCTTGTAAAGAAATACGGTGCATCTGTTGTGGGACTTACTCTTGATAAAGGCGGTATCCCTAAAACCGCTGACGGACGTTTTGCAATTGCCGAAAAAATCCTTAAACGTGCCACGGATTACGGTATTCCGAAAGAGGACGTTTTTATAGACTGCCTGACGCTTACTGCATCGGCTGAACAGGATGGCGTTATAGAAACTCTCAACGCCCTTAACCGTGTAAAGAATGAACTGGGACTGCGTACTGTTCTGGGAGTATCAAATATTTCATTTGGTCTGCCAAATAGGGAACTTATTACAAGAACGTTTCTGACAATGGCACTGCACAGCGGACTTGATTTGCCGATTATAAATCCCAATGTCGATTCCATAATAGGTGCGGTACGTGCTTACAGACTTCTTTCCGGTACGGACAGAAATTCCGCTGAATTTATAAGTATTTACGCAAATAATTCCGCACCTGCTCCGGCTGCAACGGAAAAAAATTCTCCTGATTTGGTTTACGCAGTCGAAAACGGTCTTAAAAACGAAGCTCTCAGGGCTGTCCGTGAACTTGCCGAAAACTCCGACCCTATGGAAATTATAAATAATTATCTTATTCCGGCACTGGACTCGGCAGGCGAAAAATTTGAAAAGGGTAAAATATTCCTTCCGCAGCTTATACTTACGGCAGGAGCAGCACAGGCGTGTTTTGAAGTGATAAAGGAAAAACTTGCACTAAGCAATACCGCAAGTATTTCAAAAGGCAAGGTTGTACTTGCTACAGTAAAGGGCGATATTCACGACATAGGAAAAAATATCGTAAAAGTCCTGCTTGAAAGCTATGGATTTGACGTTATAGACCTCGGAAAAGACGTTGAACCGCAGCTTATAGTTGACACGGCTATAAAACATCAGGTGAAGCTTGTGGGACTGTCCGCACTTATGACAACCACTCTCGGTGCTATGGCTGAAACTGTTTCACTGCTCAACAGCAAGTACCCCGACTGTAAAACAGTAGTAGGCGGTGCTGTACTGACTGCCTCATATGCCGAACAGATTCACGCTGATTTCTACGCAAAGGACGCTAAACAGACCGTTGATATTGCAGCCGGAATCTACAGAAAATAATACCAGAAAGGATATGGATTATGATTATACTTGACGACCTCAGAGTCGAAATGACAGGTTACAGAAAAGAAATGACAGAACTTGCAGACGTATTGAATATAAAGGCGGCTAAAGACAGAATAGCTGAACTTAACGCCGAAACTGCAAAGGACGGTTTCTGGGACGACCTCGAAAACTCTCAAAAGGTACTCCGTGAAACAAAGTCCCTTGAAAGAAAAATCGAAAAATACAACAAGCTTAATGACAGCCTTGAAGACCTTATTACACTGATAGAGCTTTCAATTGAAGAAGATGACGACAGCTCGGTTGAGGAAATAAAGGCTGATTCGGAAACTTTCAAGAGAAAACTCGAAGACGAAAAACTGTCAACACTTCTTACAGGAGAATACGACAATTCAAATGCTATTCTCACGTTTCACGCCGGAGCAGGCGGCACAGAGGCTCAGGACTGGGCAGAAATGCTTTACAGAATGTACAACCACTGGGCAGAACGTCATAACTACAAAGTTACGCTTATGGACTACCTTGACGGTGATGATGCCGGTATGAAGTCCGCATCAATACTCATTGAGGGCGATAACGCTTACGGTTATATGAAGTCAGAATCAGGCGTTCACAGACTGGTACGTATATCACCGTTTGACGCTTCCGGCAGAAGACACACTTCCTTTGCGGCTCTCGAAGTTATGCCCGAAATCGATGATTCAATAGAAGTTGACATACGTCCTGAAGACATTGAAATGGAAGTTTATCGTTCAAGCGGTGCGGGCGGTCAGAAAGTCAACAAGACCAGTTCAGCAGTACGCCTTATCCATAAGCCGACTGGTATTGTGGTTTCGTGTCAGACACAGAGAAGCCAGTACCAGAACAAGGACTATGCTATGAAAATGCTGCGTTCAAAGCTCGTTGAAATAAAGGAACGTGAACACCTTGAAAAAATAGAGGACATCAAGGGCGTACAGCGTGAAATTGCGTGGGGTTCTCAGATACGTTCATATGTATTTATGCCGTATACCCTCGCAAAAGACCATAGAACAGGTTTTGAGAACGGAAACATTCAGGCAGTTATGGACGGCGATATTGACGGCTTTATAAATGCTTATCTTAAATCGCTTTCACACGGCACTCTTGCAAAATAATTAATATAAAGGAGGTTTTTCACAATGGGCGACTTTGTTATATGGGCGTTGATGTTTGCAATTGTTTATATGGTTCTCAGCAGTATGCGGTCAAACGAAAAACCTCCCGAACCAGAAAAAAAGAAATCTGCCCCCCCGAAGTCCGAGGACACCGAGTATACAAAAGGTTTCAGGGACAAAATAGCAGTTGAAATGATTAAAGGCAAGTCCGCTGACGATATTGTTTCAGAACATCCGACGCTTACAGCAGACGAAGTAAACAATTGGAAAGAAGATTTACTTGACCATATTTCAAGGTTGTCCGAACAGAATGCTAATCTGTCAATGCGTGTCGGCGAATTGGATATGAAAGTCCGGTGGCTTGAAAAAACCTGTAAAACTCACATTGGCGACGACTGGAAAGACAAGACAGGTTATAAATTCCTCTGATTGAAAAAAAGAGCTGACAGGCTCTTTTTTTTATGCACACCATTCTGTACGAATTTCATATAATACAACAGAAATTTTTTTGCCGTACTGTACGGCAGAATGG
>CAMWRL010000073.1 GCA_947176685.1 uncultured Ruminococcus sp.
ATTCATAGATAGTATTCTCCTTCGGTTTAAAGATGATAAATTACTATTTATCTTAGTAATAATTATACATCAAAGCCGTTGCATTCTCAACAGAAACGCCATAGCACTCCTGACTTAAAATCATAAGTGCTATGGCTGAAACTTCTTTATTAGAGTGCGTATTTAAGAATCCCTTTTCATAATTACCAGCGACCTCCCCAGTTTCCGCCGCCGGAAGTTGAACCTGCTGCCAAAGCTGTACCGCCTGAGATTGTACCGTCTGCATATAAAGTCATTGTGTCATCGGAAGTAATAAGGTCTGTACCGCCTGAAATTGTGCCGCCCGTGTAACAGGTAAGACCTGAGTTATTAAGCGAAGCTGAACCCATATTTCTCATAGCAGTAAACGAAACAACTACATTGCCCGAGCCGTCCGCAATCGTGAACTGTGTTCCTTCTGTAACGCTTCCCGAAGACTGTGAGGAGATTTCCGCAATTGTACCGCCTGATGTGGTTTTTGTACCATCGCAGTCAAGACATTCCTGTCCGTTTGCAACTACAATACCGCCAGTAATTGAAATATTTCCGTTAGAGTCAAATGCATCGTGGTCACCGCTTGCTGACTGTACAATAGCAATACCGCCTGCAATACTGAGAGTATTGTTGCCTGCTGAACCCATTCCGGGTCTGCCGCCCTGATTCCAGCCCATGTTATTGCCTGCACCTGAATTATCCGCACCGCCGGCGGCGTTGTAACCATCATCGCCGGATTTTACAACTACTGTTCCGCTGTACTGATAGATGTTTCCGCCCTCTACACCCTCGTAACATTTAGTCACATAAATATTGAAATCACTGTATGCGCCGCCGTCTTTTCCTAAAATCAAATCGTGGTCAGAATGAAGTGCATCGTCAGCACTTGCAAGTTTGAAAGTACCGCCGTTTATATTCATCTGTCCACCGCAGTGGAGTGAATCGTCAGAGGAATCAACAGTAATATTACCGCCGTTTACAGTAATGTTTCCACCGCTCTGCCAAGTAGTACCTGCGGCGTCATAAAGACCTACTGCCTTTATGCCCTTTGCGGAAATGTCAGTTTTATTGGAATTGCCGTCCTGCATTCCGCCGCCCATTCCGCCGAAGCCGCCGCCCCAGCCTGTATTGCCGGAAGATGTAGAACCACTGCCAGTAAATCCTGAACCCTGATAAGTATAGATATTAATATCACCGCCGTTTATTACAACGTCCTGTTCGCCCTGAATGCCGTCTGAATAAGCGTTGATGTCAACAGTACCGCCGTTTATTGTAACAATGCCGTACTGTTTAGTTGTATCGGTATCAGTTGCATTGGACTTTATGCCGTCACCCGACTGGGTTTTAAGAGTGAGATTCAGTGTGCTGAAATCTGTATCTTTTGCGTTGCCTACTGTAACGCTGTCCTTGCCACGTACAGCATCATCAACGGCGTTTACAGTAATGTTTCCGTTATAGATTTTCAAATCATTCTTTGAAACAATTCCGTCAGCGGTATTGCCGTTTACAGTAAGACTTCCTGTACCTTTTATCTTGAGGTCGTCACGGGCAAAAATTGCAGAGTTAATTTCATTTACATTTCCGTCACTGTCGGTATAAGTATCTGTATGGGATGTGCCGTCAGATATTGTATTTACAGTATCTTTCTTTGTAACTATCTGTACTTCGTCGCCGATTGATGCAACGTAAATCGGTGCGGCATTATCATTTGAAATACTTGCGTTCACGAGGTCGATTTCCACAACGCCGTCCGGATATTCTGTCTTGTCAACGTCAACTACAATCTGTCCGCCCTTGTTTTCGCCGGAAACACTTACAACAGCCGGTTTTTTTATTGTAAGAACGTTATCTTTTACTGTAGCAACGTCTTCCGGAGCGTTTGTAGCGATTGAAGCTGAGGAAAGTGTTATTGTATAGCCGTCTGCTGAGGGATTGTCAACGGGCGGGTCAACAGGAGTATCAGGTGTTACGCCTGCCGGATTAACGTTATCAAATACTGTTACAATGCCTGACATCTTGAAATTAGCCGAATCATTGTGAGTTACACTTGAATTTGTTGAGCTGTTTGTAAGCATGTATGAGCCGTCAGCTTTAATGGAAGAATCACTGAGAAGTACATAAGCGTATTTTTTCTGCCACTTGTAAGCCTTTATATCGCCTGCTGTAACAGCATTAGCCTTTTTCCAGCAGCCGTCTGTTTCGCTTGATGCAACGCAGTTAAGAAGCATTGTACCCTGTGTTGTACCGTTCATAAGTGCTGTATCAGTCTGATTGTCTGTAGCTGTTGCAATAACCGTACCGCCGGTTATATTAACACCTGTACCGCTTGTAAGACCTCTGTCGCCGCCTGCGATAACTGCACCGTCCGAAATATCAATAGTTGTTTCTGCCTGAATTGCATCGTTGCCTGCCTTGATATTCAGCAAGCCGCCCTGAATCGCAACATTACCCTTGCTTGACTTGATGCCGTCACCCTCTGCGTCAACATTTACCGTACCACTCTTTACTGTAACGGACTTTTTGCCCTTGATTGCATCTGTCTTGTCTGTTGCATTGAGGGTTGTAACTGTGATTATACCGCCATTAAATTTAATATCATTGTTGCATACAATACCGTCCTGAGTGTTTGCGGTAAGGTTAAGAATACCTGTACCGAGTTCGCCGCCCTTGATTGTAATATCGTCTTTAGCTTCAATAACAGCACTGCCGAGATTGTCGCCGTCATAAGCCGTATCGCCGTCCGAAATAACGTTTTCAGTACCGTCCACAAGATTTATGGATGTATTTTCAGCGTTCGTTACCAGAATTGCCGGTGCGGACTTGCCTGTAATGTTCACGCCGTTGAGGAAGATTTTAACTGTTTCGGGGTCTGCCGTTTCGTCCGGAACATTTATATTTATCTGACCGTCGTCAAGAGTTCCGTCAAAATAGAAACTGCCAGAATGAGTGATTGTAACCGTTGTGCCGTCAACCTCAGCGTACTCGCCCTCAACTTTTATTGAGTCGCCGTTGAGATGAATTTTAGTTCCGTCAGTAACGGGTGCGTTCTTCCAGCTTTCTGGCAATGATTCTATCAGACCAAGGTCAAACTTCTGTATTGACAAAGCGTCTGACGGTGTTATGCCGTCGCCTCTGTCGCAAACGTCTGCATTGTTTACACTCTGTTCCGATAATTTGTATTCGTCGGGGTTGGAAAGTGCCTGCATTATCAGTACAGCATCGGCAAGACTTACTTTTCCGTCCAGATTGGCGTCACCGTAAATAACGTCTGTATCAGCCGCAAAGCCCATTACAGGAAGTGCCTGTGCCATTACGCACAATGAGGAAAGTCCTGCAAGAAATTTTTTCATTGAATGTTTTTTCATAATAAATTCATACTCCTTAAAGATATTCTTATTTGCAATTTAACGTTTGTGTTTTCTATGGTTATGATTATAGTATGGCATTCTTAAAATAATCTTAAAGATTTATTAAAAATTCAGAAAAAAATAAAAAGTCTGCGGAAAATAAATTCCACAGACTGTCTTATTATCAATCAAAGAGACTGAAATGACCTGCTTTATTGTCCACAACGTAGTAAACCTTAGCTGTACCGTCTTTTTCATACGGCTTGATATAAAGGTTTATGGACTTGGGAGACTTTACGCCTGAAAGTTTCTTAGCTTTTTCAGCGAGTGCGTCAAGGGACTTTTCAGCACCTGCACCCTGAATGAATGCATTGATTTCAGGTTTCTTTGCAGTTTTCTTTTCTTCCTTAACTTTAACAACAGGAGTTTCTTCCTCTTTCTTAGCTCTTCTGGTATACTTTCTTTTCGGCTTGGGTTCAGCGACTGTTTCAGTCTTTGCTTCCTCAGCCGGAGCTTCAGCAGATGTCTCAGCCTTTACTTCTTCAGCCGGAACTTCTTCAACAATAACTTCAGCTTTTACTTCCTCAACCGGAGTTTCAACAGCTGTTTCAGCCTTTGCTTCTTCAACCGGAGTTTCAACAACTGTTTCAGCCTTTACTTCCTCAACTGGTGTTACAGGAGCAGTTTTTTTAGTTCTTGTAGTCCTTGTGGACTTGGAAGCGGTTTTTTTTGGTCTTGCCATTACATGACCTCCTTAAAAAATTACTTATTTACAGCACTCTTAAGAGCGAGTCCAGCCTTGAAAGCAGCAGCCTTTGAAGCCGGAGCAGTCATCATTTCCTTGGTCTGAGGATTGATAACCTGCTTTTCCTTACGGTCACGCACTTCAAAAGTACCGAAACCAACGATTGAAACCTTTTCACCCTTAGCGAGTTCCTCTGTGATTGTAGAGAAGATTGTGTTTACAGCGATTTCAGCATTTTTCTTTGTAGAGCCGGTTTTTTCAGCAACTGCGCTGATTAATTCAGTTTTAGTCATTTTAGTATCCTCCGTTAATAAAATTTTACAATTTGAATTATATACTGTTTTACGGGATTTGTCAAGCGATTGCGGAAAAAACCGCAAAACGCCCGATATTAAGCAAAATATCGGGAATATTTTTATTCAAATTCCCCATAAAAAAGAGTTTTTCTTTTGTAAGCAGGCAGAATTCCCACGAATATCCGGAAATTCTGATATTATAATATGTTTTATCAGACAGATAATTCATGTTTTTCCGGAAATCATCTTGTCAGAAAAATATCCCCGTCATTTACAGACGGAGATATTTTTTATTTTTATTCTGCGGACAATACGCCGTTTTCAAAAACAACGTCTATTGAATCGCCTGCACTGAGGTTTCCGCCAATAATCTTCTTTGCGACAAGGGTTTCGACAGTACGCTGTATGAATCTTCTCAGCGGTCTTGCGCCGAAGTTGGGGTCATAACCGCAGTCAACTATATAATTCTTTGCATCATCGCTTATGTTGAGTTTAATGTGTCTGTCGTCAAGGCGTCTGCGCAAATCGTCAAGCATCAGGTCAACAATATTCATAATATTGTCTTTGGAAAGCGGTTTATAGAAAACTGTCTCGTCAAGTCTGTTGAGGAACTCCGGACGAAATTTTGTTTTAAGGAGTGCGTCAACATTTTCACGAGCCTGCTCAGAGATTTCGCCGTTTTCGTCAATACCGTCAAGAATGTATGGCGAACCCAGATTTGAAGTCAGTATTATTATAGTGTTCTTGAAATCAACCGTCCTGCCCTGAGAATCCGTAATTCTGCCGTCATCAAGAACTTGCAGCAATATGTTGAATACATCGGGGTGAGCCTTTTCTATTTCGTCAAAAAGTACAACCGAATAAGGTTTTCTGCGTACTGCTTCGGTAAGCTGTCCGCCCTCATCATAGCCGACATATCCGGGAGGCGCACCGATTAAACGGCTTACACTGAACTTTTCCATATACTCGCTCATGTCGATACGGATTATATTTCTTTCGTCATCGAAAAGTATTTCGGACAAAGCTTTTGCAAGTTCAGTCTTACCGACGCCCGTAGGTCCTAAGAAAAGGAACGAGCCTATAGGTCTGTCAGGTGACTGTATTCCTGCCCGTGAACGCAGTATAGCTTCACTTACTTTTGTAACGGCTTCGTCCTGACCGATAACACGCTTGTGCAAAAGGTTCTCCATATTGAGAAGCTTTTCTTTTTCGCCCTCCATAAGCTTTGAAACCGGAATACCCGTCCAGCGGCAGACGATTTTGGCTATTTCGTCATCAGTAACCTTGTCACGCAGAAGTCTGCCGTTTTCTGTATCGTGTTCGGCTTTCTGTTCAAGCTCTGCGAGCTGTTTCTGTAGCTGCGGAAGTCTGCCGTATTTGAGTTCAGCGGCTTTGTTGAGGTCGTATTCACGTTCTGCCTTGTCAATTTCTCCGTTGACCTGTTCAAGTTCTTCACGTATTTTCTGTACGGCTGAAATATCATTCTTTTCGTTGTCCCAACGGGCTTTCATTTCGCTGAACTTCTCACGCAGTCCGGAAAGTTCCTGTCTTATTTCGTCAAGGTGTTCCAGCGAAATGTTGTCATTTTCTTTTTTGAGTGCGGCTTCTTCTATTTCAAGCTGTACTATCTTTCTGGAGATAACGTCAAGTTCAGTGGGCATAGAGTCCATTTCAGTGCGGATAGTGGCGCAGGCTTCGTCAATAAGGTCTATCGCCTTGTCCGGCAAAAATCTGTCCGTTATATACCTATCCGAAAGCACTGCCGCCGAAATCAAAGCGTTGTCGTGGATTTTTACGCCGTGGAAAACTTCATAACGTTCCTTGATACCTCTCAGTATTGAAATGGTATCTTCAACTGTAGGCTGGTCAACCATTACCGGTTGGAAACGTCTTTCAAGTGCGGGGTCTTTTTCAATATACTGACGGTACTCGTTGAGGGTTGTTGCGCCGATACAGTGAAGCTCACCTCTCGCAAGCATTGGTTTCAGAAGATTTCCTGCGTCCATAGCTCCGTCGGACTTTCCTGCTCCCACAATAGTGTGAAGTTCGTCAATAAACAACAGTATATTGCCATTGCTGTTTTTTATCTCGTTGAGGACGGCTTTTAAACGTTCTTCAAATTCACCTCTGTACTTTGCGCCTGCAATCAGTGAACCCATATCCAGTGAAAAAACCTTTCTGTCCTTGAGACTGTCCGGCACATCTCCGGCAACTATACGCAACGCAAGACCTTCTGCAATGGCGGTCTTACCTACACCGGGTTCGCCGATAAGTACCGGATTATTTTTTGTTTTTCTGGACAGTATACGGATAACGTTTCTTATTTCACTGTCACGACCTATAACGGGATTAAGTTTGTTCTGTCGAGCAAGTCCCACAAGCTCCTGACCGTACTTTTTGAGAACGTCATAAGTTTCTTCAGGATTTTCGCTTGTTACACGGGTGTTTCCCCTGACAGTCATAAGAACGCTCAGAAAAGCGTCACGGGTTATATTGAAAGTCCTGCAAAGTTGTGAAACGTCCCTGTCGCCGGACTGTATGAGAGAAAGCATAAGATGCTCAACTGAGACATATTCATCTTTCATATCTGAAGCTGTTTTTTCAGCGGAAGTTATAACCCTGTCACATTCAACTGATATTCCTATATTACTGCTCCGACCGCTTCCGGTGACTTTCGGGAGTGCGTTTATTTTCTTGTCGGTTTCGCCCTCAAAAATGTCGGAATCAACGTTCATTTTTCTGAGAAGCTGCGGAATAAGTCCGTTTTCCTGTTTAAGAAGTCCGGCAAGCAGGTGAATGGGTTCAACGACCTGATTGGACTGCATTACAGCAATACTTTGGGCTTTTCTTATAGCGTCCATAGACTTCTGGGTTAATTTTTGTGCATTCATAATTTATTCCTCCTTAATAAATAATTATCGGCTGTATATATGCCTTGTCTCCGTCCCATGAAAGTTTCCCGAGAACGTGGAATTTTTCAGGATGGAAATGTACTCTTCCGAAATATTTCTTTTTCTGAATAATCTGCTGTGAGACTCTGTCGAAATATTCTTCAGTGAACTTTCCGGAAATCATAGTAATAAATTGAAATACACGGTTATAGGTTCTGTATTCGCTTACTGCCTCCACAACGGCATCAAAACTAAGAAAATAATATTTCACATCATTCAGCGTAAGAAACACAAACGGGAATTTTCTGTCTGCCATATGTGCATTTACAGCGTCTGAACATTTTCTGCATAAAAGTCCTTTTTCGTCAAGCAGACCTGCTATAAACTCCGCTGATTTACATAGATTATCATAATCCGAAATATCAAAATCATTATTGTGTATGCCGTTTCTTTCAAGCTGTGAAACAATATATTCTTTTGCTGAAACGTAGTAATAATTCTTCATGGCATTCTCCTTATATCTTATAAATATCAAAGATTTTTCTGTATTCGTTTTCTGAAATACATTCCGGAAAATCCGCCGGAGACGAAAAATACAACTGCATTGACCTGTCCAGCTGCATGAGATATTCACTTATTGCAATACCGTTTTTTCCGTCCGGACTATTCAGCAGTTTACGTGTGAAATTTCCGGAAGTAAGTTCGCATGAATAATTATCAAATCCGGCTTCTGAAAAACAGCGTTTTTCCATTTCAATGCGCCATATAAAAAAATTATTGAAAAGATTTATCAGCGGTTGACTTTGTGTGCGAATCTGCACACGCAGCTGTCCGATAAAGTCATCGGGTTCACGCTGTAACTCAACTTTATAATTCACAGCCGGACGGTACTTATACGCCAGAGACGTTTTAATAGTCATCAGAGACGCTGACCCCTGCCGTTGTACCTGAAAACTATCGCTTATCATTTCAGTGACCGAATCAAATATTTCACGCATACGCATTTCCGGAGTGACACAACAGAGATATTCAGCAAGTATCTGGTTTATGAGGTTTGAACGGCTTGTGCCGATTTTGTAAGCCTGTTCATCAACTGCTTTAACTACGCTGTCCATAAGCACAAGGCTGTAAACACTTTTTTTCATCTGTCCGCCTCCTTTGATAAGATTATATAACAGATTAAAGAATTTGGCAAGCTAATTATATAATTTTTAACACAAATTTCACGCTGTAAAAAAAACTCACCTGTTACGGGGAGAA
>CAMWRL010000074.1 GCA_947176685.1 uncultured Ruminococcus sp.
TTTCGCAGTATCCTGACGGAACGTGTCCGCCCACTTTCTTTACAGCAGTTCTTTTGTCATATACTACTTTAAACAGACCTCTTGATATATTACCTTTGTTGCTTTCGATTTTCCTGTCAGAATACCATTCTACATACTGTATTGAACTCATTCCACGCTCAAAAGGCAATAATATTTTTCCGGTTACAAGTTCCGCACCGCACACCGGACAAAACTTAAAATTAAGATTACTCATATTCTCACCTGTTTTTTTATATGTCAGTGGCTTCAAATTCCGTAAAGATTCTGTTACATTCTTTGCAGTAGCCTGCCGGATTAGCTATTCCCCAGGTCTGTATGGTAAACGATTTATCACATTTTTTGAAAATGTTTTTAACAGGGTGTCCCTCGTACTTTTCCAGAGTTTTGTCAGAATAATATTTCCCCTCAGTCTCAAATAATTCAGTTATTCCATATGGTGCATGATACTTAATATTTCCGGTATCAAGTTCTTTACCGCATACTGGACAGTACTTAAAACTTAATTCACTCATAATGGGATTTCCTTTTAATTAAAATTCCGCAAAAATCCTGTCACATTTTTTGCAGTACCCAGCCGGAATATTCATTCTGTCAACAGTTTTTTCTTCGTATTCGTCCGGTATCGTCCGGAATAAAAATGAACCTTCATTCAGACGTTTTAAAATAATATTATTTTCGGAATACCACCATACATAGTCTGTAATTGAACAGCCTTTTGGTATTACAAGTTTTCCGGTATCAAGTCTCTTACTGCATACGGGGCAGTATCTGAAAATCAATTCGCTCATCTGTTAAGAAGTTTTTCAGCCTGTTCCATAATTTCTTTTACAATAGCATCACAGGACTTTATTTCATTTACCATACCGGCGATAGCTCCGCAAAGGAAAGAACCGCTTTCGAGGTCTCCGTCAACAACGGCACGTCTGAGTGCGCCTACAGTAAGTTTTTCAAATTCGTCCGGAGACAGTGTACCGTTTTTTTCGCCATTGGCAAGCTGTTTGGCAAACTTTGTCTTGATATTTCTGCACGGGTGACCGGTATAACGTCCTGTAACAATGTTGTCTGTGTCCTTAGCCTTGATTACAAGGTCTTTGAAAGTCTGGTGAATCTGGCACTCTTCAGATGCGAGGAATCTTGTACCAATCTGCACGCCCTCAGCACCGAGCATAAACGATGCAGCCATACCACGACCGTCAGCAATACCGCCTGCGGCGATTACCGGAATCGAAACAGCGTCAACGACCTGCGGAACAAGGCACATTGTAGTATTTTCACCGATATGTCCGCCTGATTCAGTACCTTCGGCAATAACAGCGTCCGCACCGGCTCTTTCCATTCTCTTTGCAAGCGTAACTGCCGGTACTACGGGAATAACTTTAACTCCGGCATCTTTCCAAGCCGAAATATACTTACCGGGATTTCCTGCGCCTGTTGTAACAACAGAAACACCCTCATCAATTACAAGCTGCGCCAAATCGTCAGCATTATCACTCATAAGCATGATGTTTACGCCGAAAGGCTTATCTGTATTTTCCTTACAGAGATGAATCTGTTCACGCAGATAGTCAATAGGAGCGTTGCCGCCTGCAATAAGTCCTATACCGCCGGCGTTGGATACAGCGGAAGCGAGTTTATGTTCGGCAACCCAAGCCATTCCGCCTTGAATAATCGGGTATTCGCAGCCCAGAAGTTCAGTAATTTTTGTTTTCATAATATTATCTCCTTTTAAGTTATTCTGCTCCCGAAAGAGCCGTAAATTATCAGCAGATGACAGTGTTAATATTCAAGGACTATTCCGCCATATGTAAGTCCTGCTCCGAAACCTATCATTGCGAGTTTCTGACCACGTTTTATAATGCCTTTTTCGACAGCTTCGCAGAGCGCAAGCGGTATTGACGCACTGGAAGTATTTCCGTAGTGGTCAAGTGTCACGATAAATTTATCCATTGAAACACCTAATTTTTTAGCGGCGGTTTCAATAATTCTGACGTTTGCCTGATGTGGTATGAACCAGTCAATATCTTCTTTGGTAATATTGATTTTTTCCGAAATAATCTCAAACGTCTTTGGCAGTACGTGGGTTGCGAACTTATATACTTCCTTGCCGTTCTGATAAAGCTTATGTAACGGATTCTTTGTAAAGCCGTCATCAAAGTCTTTGTCCACCTTTACTTCCGGAGCAACGTCTAAAGACCTTGCGCAGAGATAGCCTGCGCCGCTGCCCTCGGAAGCAAGATGTGAAGCGTAAAGCTTGCTGCTTCTCTCGACGACAGCCGCCGCCGCACCGTCACCGAAAAGTATACATGAAGACCTGTCTTCAAAGTCAATGAATCTTGAAAGGGCTTCGTTGGCAACAACAAGGACGTATTTCATATTATCATCAGTTTCAAGAAAACGCCTTGCAGTATCGAGCGCATATATAAAACCAGTACAGGCGGCGTTGAGGTCAAATGCGGCGGCATTTACCGCACCTGTCTTATCCTGAATAACGCTTGCCATGCTTGGGGTAAGGAAGTCTGACGTAACGGTTGTGGAAATTACAAGTCCGATATCTTCCGGAGCTATTCCGGCGTTTTCAATAGCTTTCAAAGAAGCCTGAGTTCCCATATACCACGTTGGCTCCCAGCCTGCCATACGGCGTTCAGCTATACCCGTTCTTGTGCGAATCCATTCATCATTTGTTTCAACGAAACGAGTAAAGTCATCGTTGGTCAGTTTCTGTTCCGGTACATAACTGCCCAATCCTACAATATTAATTCCCATAAGTCGAACTTCCCTCCAAAAAATAATTTATAATTGCAAAATAACAGTTGTCAAATCTGAAAAATTATGTTATAGTATTATTGTATACAGAATCAAAGTACACACTTCTATTTTAAATCATTTCCGGATTTTTTGCAACGATATTTTATGGATTTGTCAGTTCATACTAAAATATTGTGACTTCCTACAAATAATTATGTTAAAATCAGGTTATTTTTTACAATAGCTGTATGCACTATAAACAGAAAGGATTTTTATTATTATGACTATTTCACTTTTTTCCGGACAGGGTTCGCAGTACACCGGAATGGGAAAAGACTTCGCAGAAGTCCCCGAACTCAGAAGCATTATTGACACTGGTTCAGAAATTCTTGAACGTGACCTTATGGCAGTTCTTACAGAAATACCGCAGGAAGAACTTTCGCTTACAATAAACGCTCAGCCGGCTATCATGACAGTATCGCTTATGGCTCTTGAAGCCGCTAAACAGAAAGGTTTCACATTTGACGGCGTGGCAGGACATTCGCTCGGTGAGTACGCCGCAATGCAGGCTTCCGGAATGATAACCCTTGAAGACGCATTCCGTTTGATAAAGGCAAGGGCAGAAGCTATGGACGAAGCCGCACGCACAAACAAGGGTACAATGGCGGCAGTTATGAAAGTTGCTCCGGAAACCGTTGAGGAAGTATGCACAAAGGCTGTCAATTATGTTGCAGCTGTAAATTACAATTCTCCTGTACAGACAGTCATTGCCGGTACTGTAGAGGGCGTTGAGGAAGTATCAGAGATTTTCAAGGAAATGAAAGCCCGTGTTGTACCGCTGAGCGTTGCCGGAGCGTTCCACTCAAAGCTTATGCAGACTGCCGCCGACAAGTTCTATGAAACTGCAAAGACTATAACTTTCAAAGCACCGGAAGTTAAATACTACTCCAACGTTACAGGCGGCGAACTTACAGACTTCACGGATATGCCTGCACTTCTCGCAAAGCATATTGTATCGCCTGTCAGATTTACGTCCGAACTCGCAGCAATGCAGAATGACGGTGCGGACAGATTCGTTGAGTTCGGAGCAGGCAAGACGCTTACCGGACTTGTAAAGAAAACTCTTAAAGACGTTACAGCGTTCAATATAGAAAATATGGACGGTCTTTCAAATTTATAATAAGGAGATTTAAAAAAATGAACAAATATGCTTTAATCGGACACCCTCTCGGACATTCAATGTCACCGCTTATTCATGAAAAACTTTTCGCCCTCAGCGGCATAAGCAACGTTTCCTATGAACTTGTTGATATTGCACCGGAAGACCTTCCGGAAAGCAAAGAACTTATAAAATCATTCAGGGGTCTGAATGTTACGATTCCGCACAAACAGAACGTTATACCGTTTATGGACGAACTCGGCGAAAGTGCTGAACGTTACAACTCTGTAAACTGTATAAGCAACGATAACGGAAAACTTACAGGCTACAACACCGACTGCGACGGATTTCTTATGTCAGCCGAAAAGCTTCCGATAAGCGAGAATGTTGTTGTTTTAGGCTGCGGAGGAGTCGGACGTATGATGGCTATTGAAACGGCTCTGCACGGCGGTAAACTCACTCTTGCAGTAATTCCGCAGGACGTTAAGAACGCTCAGGTTCTTATGGCTGAAATTCTTTCAAAATGCAGTGAGGCATCTGTAAGAATTGCAGACATTGCAACCCTTGATGAAAGTTTTGACCTGATTGTAAATGCTACTCCGGTCGGAATGTACCCGAAAGTTGACAACTGCGCAGTTTCGGATAGCCTCATAGAAAAGTGCGGCAGTGTTTTTGACGCTGTATACAACCCTACTGAAACGCTTCTGATGAAAAAGGCACGTTCACAGGGCAAGACAGCAGTCGGAGGTGCTTCAATGCTCGTGTATCAGGCTGTAAAGGCTCACGAAATATGGTATGGCGGAAAGTTTGAAACAGAAGATATTGACAAAATAATCAAATCTGTTGAGGAATCCGTAAACGCCATGAATAAGTAATGTGAAATTCTGCAATAAATGAAAATTACTTTGCATATGAAATAAACGGGTTACAGACTGAACGGACTGTGCTGTAACTTTAAAGGGGGTGATTATATAAAAAATCTGTACTCCTCACGACAAGTTTTAATTATCAGATATATAATTTCAATAGTTATCTGTATCTGTTCAATTTTTGCAGGTGATAACAATAGTTTCAGAATATTTATGGCATCGGTAATAGTAATGATTCTGGGAGTAATGTTTATTAGTTTTCTGTTCTGGAAAGGTTTTGATGACGGTAGATTTCTGCCGTTCTATTCAGAAAGCAATCTCAACAACAGGGATTTTATTTTGCGGTTCTGCGGAATAATAACAATGTATGGCACTGCTGCTGCTTCAATATTAGGAACAGTGGGAGAGAATTTTTCCGGCATAATCATTTCTTTGATTATTATTGCTGCCTGTATTCTGGAAAGTGTTTTTGCTTTCAAATCAAAAAATAATTAAAATTATCATAAGGAGGGTGATTTTCAGCTATGGAAAAGTTTGAAATAGATGCAGAAGGTACTCTTACAGCGTATCACAACGAAAACAAAGACATAACAGAATTAACTGTTCCGGACGGCGTAAAATATTTGAATAAAAGTATTTTTAAAGAATATGGAAATATTGGCACTCTTATACTTCCCGATAGTTTTCAGTATATAGAGAGAAAAGATTTCATTTATGTTTCGCCTTCAAGAAGTTTGTGTCACGCTTCTGTGCATACAGTAATATATCGTGGTGTGAAATTCAGTCCGTCATTTTATGTAAGGGACATATTTGTAATGATACGTGACAAGGACTATTCCTGTGTACTGTCCCATGACCTGAAATATCCTGTTATTTTACAGATTTATTTCAATGACGGCGATGACATTACAACAGCATACATAAAAAAGAATTTCAAGAAATTTTTTGTTTTTCTGATAAACGAGCTTGATGTTCAGAACAGATTAGGATTTTCAATGCACATAAAAGATGCACTCAACATTATAGAAAGGCTTGTCAAATCCGGAAAATTCATAACTAAACGCAATATAGAAACTTATATTAAGATTGTCGACGAAAAGGAATGTTATGAAGTTTTCGATATGCTCAACGAATACAAAGAGGAGAATAATTTTTAGTTATGGAAAGATTTCAGGTAAATTATGAAGGCGTTCTTACAGTATATTACAACGACAACAAAAAGGTAACTGAAATAACTGTTCCCGACAACGTAAAACGAATTGACTTTGATGTTTTTAACGAATATCGGAATATCCGTACTGTTATCCTGCCGGACAGTTTTCCGGTTATAAACGACTATACTTTTGACAATATGCCGATTGGTTCTGGTTGGCTTGTTCATACTTCTGTACAGACAATAATATATCGTGGTGTGACATTCAAAACGTCACCTGATATGAGAACAGTTTTTGAGATGATACGTGACAAGGACTATTCCTGCGTACTTGACCACGATGTAAAGTATCCTGTTGTTTTGCAGATTTATTTCAATGACGGCGACGACATTACAACAGCGTACATAAAAAAGAATTTCAAGAAGTTTTTTATGTTTCTTATAAACGAGCTTGATGTTCAGAACAGATTAGGATTTTCAATGCACATAAAAGACGCACTCAACATTATAGAAAGGCTTGTCAAATCCGGAAATTTCATATCAAAACGCAATATAGATACATACGTTAAGTTAGCTGACGAAAAGGAATGTCATGAAGTTTTCGATATGCTCAACGAATACAAAGAGGAGGTTTTAAAAAAATGACAATATTTTTATGCGGATTCATGGGTTGCGGAAAGTCAACCATATGCAGTCTGCTTGCTAAAAAAATCGGCTGCGGATTCTGCGATACAGACGAACTTGTTGTTAAAAATCAGGGAATGACTATTCCGGAGATTTTTTCACAAAAGGGCGAACCCTATTTCAGACAGGTTGAAGCCGAAACGGTTAAATCGCTCTGCGGAAAAAATACCGTTGTAGCCTGCGGCGGAGGTGCAATGCTCAACTCCGATACCGCAGACGCTGTAAAGAAAAACGGCGGTATAATAGTTTACCTGAATGTGCCGTTTGAGGAATGCTACAGCAGAATAAGCGGTGATACAAATCGTCCGATTGTTATGAACAACACCAAAGAACAGCTTGAGGAAATCTACAACAAACGCCGTGACATATATATGGCAAATTCAACAGTAATGGTTGAGGCTGTCGGAAATCCTAATGAGATAGCCGAAACTATTACAGATATTCTCAGATAGAACGGAGATAATATGTTAATTTATAACGCTGAAATTTACACAGGCACAGAAGTTATTCCGCTGGGCTGGATTGACGTTAAAGGCAAAAAAATATCAGCTATGGGGACTGGTATTCCGGCAACAATTCCGGAAGACTCCCTGAACGCTGACGGCGGAACGGTTTACGCCGGATTCATAGACGCACATACGCACCTCGGAATAATTGAAGACGGTCTGGACTTTGAGGGTGACGACTGCAACGAATCTACAGACCCGTTTACGCCGCATATGAGGGCAATAGACGGTATAAACCCTTTTGACAGGTGCTTTGAAGAAGCCCGTATGCGTGGCATAACAACAGTTGCGTCCAGTCCGGGAAGTGCCAACCCTTGCGGCGGCGAAATATGTGCAGTAAAAACTTCCGGCAGACGTATTGACGATATGTTAATAAAAACTGTGGGAATAAAATTCGCACTGGGCGAAAATCCTAAAAACGTCTACAACGGTCGTGAGGAAACTCCCGTAACACGCATGGCAGTTGCGGCAATAATCCGTGAGGGACTTTATAAATCACGCCGTTACACGCACGATATGGACAGTTACTATTCCGACAGCGATAATTATGACCCTCCGGAGTATGACATAAAATGTGAAGCTCTTATGCCTCTGCTTGACCGCAAACAAAAAGCATTTTTCCACTGTCACCGTGCTGACGACATCTGTACGGCTATGCGAATCGCTAAAGAGTTTTCGCTTGATACGGTAATAATACATGGTACAGAGGGCTATAAAATTGCGGACATTCTCGCTGAAGAAGAAATCCCCGTGATTTGCGGACCTGTAATCTGCGACCGCTGTAAGCCTGAAATGCGTGGTCTTGAATTGCAGAACGCATCGGCAATGCACAGGGAGGGTGTTAAAATTGCGATATGTACAGACCATACAGTTATACCGATACAGTACTTGCCGTTGTCGGCGCAGGCGGCTGTAAAAGGCGGTCTGGAGTTTGAGGAGGCTATAAAGACCCTGACCGTGAATCCTGCTGAAATACTTGGCATAAGCGACCGTGTGGGAAGTATTGCTGAGGGAATGGACGCTGATTTGCAGATTTACAGAAAAGGCGAAAATCCTCTTGACCTTATGTCAGAGCCGTTTTTTGTAATGATAGACGGAGAAATAATCCGCAGTGAGGAATATTAAATAAAAGGGACGTACCCGAAAGTACGTCCTTTTATTTTAGCTGTTGAGAACCATTTGCTGTATTTTTGCGGCGTCCGTAGGAGTGAGAC
>CAMWRL010000075.1 GCA_947176685.1 uncultured Ruminococcus sp.
AGGTCATCTTCAACTGAGAGGAAGAAACAGCTTTCACCGGGGTCGCCCTGACGACCGGCACGACCTCTTAACTGGTTATCGATACGGCGGGATTCGTGACGTTCAGTACCCAGAATGTACAGACCGCCTACTTCACGCACGGCAACAGCTTTATCCTTTACTTCGGCGTTGTACTTGTCGAAAAGTTCCTGATAGAGTTTTCTTGCCCTGATAACTTCCTCGTCATTGGTGTCCGCAAAGCCTATAGCGGCAGTAATGAGGTCTTCGGGCATTTCACGTTTTCTGAGTTCAGCCCTTGCGAGGAACTCGGCATTACCGCCAAGCATAATATCAGTACCACGACCAGCCATATTTGTGGCGATTGTAACAGCACCGTATTTGCCTGCCTGAGCAACGATTTCTGCTTCTTTGGCGTGCTGTTTGGCATTGAGGACGTTGTGTTTTACACCTTTTCTTTTGAGCATAGCCGAAAGTAGTTCGGATTTTTCGATTGATACAGTACCTACAAGTATAGGCTGACCTTTTTCGTGACATTTTATAATCTGTTCAATGATAGCAACGTACTTGCCTTTTTCTGAGCTGTAAATCTGGTCATTGTGGTCAATACGGATAACGGGCTTGTTGGTAGGTATCGAGATAACGTCCAGTTTGTAGATTTCCTTGAATTCGTCTTCTTCTGTCATAGCCGTACCGGTCATACCGGAAAGCTTGCTGTAAAGACGGAAGAAATTCTGGAAAGTGATAGTTGCAAGAGTTTTTGATTCACTCTTAACTTTAACGCCCTCTTTGGCTTCGATAGCCTGATGCAGACCGTCATTGAAACGTCTGCCCTCCATCATACGTCCAGTGAACTCGTCAACGATAACGATTTCGCCGTCTCTTACAACGTAGTCAATGTCGTTTCGCATAACGCCGTTAGCCTTGATAGCCTGATTGATGTGGTGCAGGAGAGTGAGGTTTTCGGAGTCCATAAGGTTGTCAATATTGAAAACCTGTTCAGCCTTTTTGACGCCTCGTTGTGTAATTGTAGCAGTTTTTGCCTTTTCGTCAATGATATAGTCGGCGGTTTCGTTGAGTGCGTCCTGGTCTTCCTTGCTGTCCATTTCGACAACGGTTGTGGAAGTGAGAGTTTTAGCGAAACGGTCAACTATTGAATAAAGCTGAGTGGACTTGTCGCCCTTACCGGAAATAATAAGCGGAGTACGGGCTTCATCAATAAGAATAGAGTCAACCTCGTCCACGATTGCAAAGTTAGGTTTACGCTGTACACGTTCTTCCTTGTGAGTTACCATATTGTCACGGAGATAGTCAAAACCCAGTTCATTGTTTGTAGCGTAGGTGACATCGCAGTTGTAAGCGTCACGACGCTGATTGTTGTTGAGACCGTGCAGTATACAGCCTACAGTAAGACCCAGCCAGCGCAGGACCTTACCCATTTCTTCAGCCTGAGTTTTGGCGAGATAGTCGTTTACGGTAACAACGTGAACGCCCTGACCTGTAAGGGCATTGAGGTACGAAGCCACACAAGCAACAAGAGTTTTACCTTCACCAGTACGCATTTCGGCGATACGACCCTGATGCAGAACTATCGCACCGATAATCTGGACGGGGTAAGGTTTTTTTTCGAGGACACGCCATGCACCCTCACGGACAGTTGCAAGGGCTTCGGGCAGAACGTCATCAAGAGTTTCACCGGAAGCCAGCCTGTCTTTAAATTCCTGAGTTTTTGCTTTGAGTTCAGCGTCTGAAAGTTTTGTATATTCCTCATCAAGTGCGAGGACTTTATTTTTAATAGGTTCGATACGTTTAAGCTCTCTGTTTGAATAAGCGTTTGCACCGAATATGTTTTTGAATAAACCCATTTATTTACCGCCTTTACAAATTATTGGACTATTAAGTACATATAATATATTTTACAACAAACGTAACGGTTTGTCAATAGCGAATTTCAAAAGCGGCAATAAATTAAAAAAAGAAAATATGTTCTTTGTGCTTTACTGCTGATGTGTATTGTGGTATAATAATATACAGGAGATTTTCAAAAAGGAGTTAAAATAAATGGAGAGATTTATACTGCATTCGGAGTACGCACCGTCAGGCGACCAGCCGCAGGCTATTGAAAAACTCGTCCGGAACATTCAGGACGGCACAAGAGAACAGATTTTAATGGGCGTGACCGGTTCGGGAAAGACTTTCACAATGGCGAATGTCATAGCCCGTGTCAACAGACCGACGCTTGTACTTGCGCACAACAAGATACTTGCGGCACAGCTATGCTCTGAATTTCGTGAATTTTTTCCGGAAAACGCTGTAGAATATTTTGTGTCATATTACGACTACTATCAGCCCGAAGCATACGTCCCGAGTACCGACAGTTACATTGAAAAGGACTCGTCTATAAATGACGAAATCGACAAGCTTCGGCATTCGGCAACCACTGCCCTTGCGGAACGCCGTGATGTTATAATAGTTGCAAGTGTTTCGTGCATATACTCTCTGGGAAGTCCGGAAGAATACAGGTCTATGGTAGTTTCAATAAGGCAGGGTGCGGAAAAATCCCGTGACCAGTTAATCAGTGAGCTTGTAAAAATCCGCTACGAAAGAAACGATATATCTTTTGAACGCAACAAATTCCGTGTGCGTGGGGACGTAGTGGAAATTTTTCCGTCACGTTCAACTGATACCGCAGTCCGTGTCGAGTACTTCGGGGACGAAATAGACCGTATTTCCGAAATAAACGCCCTCACCGGAGAAGTAAAGGCTGTTGTAAGTCATGCGGCGATATTTCCGGCGTCCCACTATGTTGTCGGTGAGGACAAAATCGAGTCTGCAATAGAGGAAATAGACCGTGAACTTGCTGAACGTATAGACTACTTCACGGCAAACAACAAGCTTATCGAAGCGCAGAGAATTGAACAACGCACGCATTATGACATGGAGATGTTACGGGAAGTCGGTTATTGCAGCGGCGTTGAGAACTATTCCCGAATATTGTCGGGCAGACCTGCCGGAAGTACTCCATTGACCTTGCTTGACCACTTTCCGGAAGACTTTCTGCTTATTGTTGACGAAAGTCACGTAACATTGCCGCAGGTACGGGCAATGTACGCCGGAGACCGTGCAAGAAAAAATACCCTTGTGGAATACGGTTTCAGACTGCCGAGCGCATTCGACAACAGACCGCTGAATTTTGAGGAGTTCAACGACCATATAAATCAGGCGATATATGTAAGTGCCACGCCGTCCAAGATAGAACGTGAAAAAACTAATATAATAGTTGAGCAGGTGATAAGACCGACTGGACTTGTTGACCCTGAAATAATTGTTAAGCCTACATTGGGTCAGATAGACGACCTGTTGTCCGAAATAAACACTCGTTCCGCTAAAAACGAACGTGTACTTGTTACAACGCTTACAAAGAAAATGGCGGAAGACCTTACAGAATACTATGAGCGGCTGGGAGTAAAAGTCCGCTATATGCACCACGACATTGACACTATTGAACGTATGGAAATAATCCGTGATTTGCGCAATGGTGTATTTGATGTGCTTGTGGGAATAAATCTCCTGCGTGAGGGTCTGGACATTCCGGAAGTAAGTCTTGTGGCGATTCTGGACGCTGACAAGGAGGGCTTTTTAAGAAGCGAGACTTCTCTTATACAGACAATCGGGCGTGCCGCACGTAACAGTCACGGACAGGTCATTATGTATGCCGATGAAGTTACAGGTTCTATGGAGAGGGCTATTGTTGAAACAGACCGCCGCAGGACGTTGCAGATTGCCTATAATGAAAAACACGGAATAGTACCGGAGACTATTATAAAGGAAGTCCGTGACGTACTGGAGATAACCTCAAAGAAAAATCTTGAAAAGACCAGTAATAAAAAGCTGTCCGCAAAGGAACGCACCGAACTTATAGAAAAACTTACGGCAGAAATGAAAAACGCCGCAAAAATGCTTGAATTTGAACACGCCGCATATCTGCGTGACAGAATAAAAGAACTGAAAGGAAGTAAGTGAAATGAAATACACAATTGAAAATATATGCGAAAGATTTCAGAAAAAAGAAAAAATGAAATATATATTTTTCTGGGGACACCGCCCGTCCGCAACCATTACAAAAAGCTGTTTCAGTCAGTGGTATAACTGTAAGTTCACGGTTGACGGTGTTGAGTACCACACCGCCGAACAGTATATGATGTCTCAGAAAGCTTTGCTTTTCGGGGATACGGCTGTCAATACCGAAATTATGCAGGCTAATCATCCTAAACAGTTTAAGGATTTGGGACGTAAAATATCAGGCTTCAATGAAAAAGTCTGGAACGATAACAAGACTGACATTGTAATCAGAGGAAATTATGCCAAATTCTCGCAGAATCCGGAACTTAAAGAATTTCTTCTTGGTACAAACAGCCGTATACTTGTTGAAGCAAGTCCGTACGATAAGATATGGGGCATAGGAATGTCCGCAGATGATTGGGGCATTGAAAATCCTCTCAATTGGCAGGGCGAAAATCTGCTGGGATTCTGTCTTATGGAAGTAAGGGATATGCTTTTGGAGGAAAACGGCAATGACTGATAAAATAGTTATAAAAGGTGCAAGAGCTAACAACCTCAAAAATATAGACCTTGAAATCCCTCGTGACAAACTTGTTGTAATGACAGGGCTTTCAGGTTCGGGCAAGTCTTCGCTTGCATTTGATACAATCTATGCGGACGGTCAGCGGCGTTATGTGGAAAGTCTGTCGTCATATGCGAGAATGTTCCTCGGACAGATGGAAAAACCTGACGTTGACAGTATAGAGGGACTGTCTCCGGCAATATCAATCGACCAGAAAACTACATCAAAGAATCCACGTTCCACAGTCGGCACGGTTACAGAAATATATGACTATCTCAGACTTCTCTACGCACGGACGGGCATTCCGCATTGTCCGGTATGCGGACGGGAGATTTCACAACAGAGTATAGACCAGATAGTTGACACAATTATGGCACTCCCAAAAGGTACTAAATTACAGCTGCTTGCACCGATTGCACGCAACAAAAAGGGTCAGTTTCAGAAAGATTTCGAGAGCGTACGGAAAAGCGGTTACGTACGTGTGAGGGTTGACGGAATAATGTACGACCTCAGCGAAACCATAAAGCTTGACAAAAACAAGAAACACAATATTGAAATAGTCGTTGACAGAATCGTTATAAAGGACGGCATTGAATCACGTCTGACGGACAGTCTTGAAACGGTTTTCAGTTTGGGAGAACTTGCGCTTGTGGACGTTATTGACGGTGATGAGATGTTATTTTCGCAGAGTTACGCCTGTCCGGAGCATAATATCAGCATAGGCGAACTTGAGCCGGTAATGTTTTCGTTCAACAACCCTATGGGAGCGTGTCCGAAGTGTACCGGATTAGGAATGTTCCGGCGCATAGACCCCGAAATAATCGTACCAGACAGCAGTCTGAGCATTGCCGAGGGTGCAATAAAGGCTTCTGGTTGGAACAGCCTTGACGGAAATTCCATAGCGATGATGTACTACAGGGCAATATCAGAAAAATATAATATACCGCTGGACGTTCCGGTTAAAAAGCTGAAAAAAAGTCAGCTTGATTTGTTTCTGTACGGAACTAAAGGCGAAAAAATAGAAATAGCCCGTCCGGAGTCCATAGGCGGCGGAACGTATAATTATGCGTTTGAGGGGGTTATAAATAACCTTGAAAGACGGTACAGGGATACTTCCAGTGAGTACGCAAAGGCTGAACTTGAAAATTGTATGAGCGAAACGGAGTGTCCGGAATGTCACGGCAGGCGGCTTAAACCGGAATATTTAGCGGTTACGGTCGGGGGACTGAATATAAGTCAGTTGACGGACTTGTCTGTAAGCGACTGCCTTGACTTCTTTGAAAATCTGGAGCTTTCACAGCAGAATATGCTTATAGGCGGTCGGATTATCAGGGAAATAAAGGAACGGTTAGGATTTCTGAAAAGCGTAGGACTGGAGTACCTCAGCTTGTCAAGGGCTTCCGGAACGCTGTCGGGCGGCGAAAGTCAGCGTATACGGCTTGCAACACAAATCGGCTCTTCACTTGTGGGAGTGCTTTATATTCTGGACGAGCCGAGCATCGGACTGCACCAGCGTGATAACGACAAACTTATTGCAACTCTCAAAAGACTGCGTGATTTGGGAAACACTCTCATAGTAGTTGAACACGATGATGATACGATGTTTGCGGCAGACTATATTGTTGACATAGGCGTGGGAGCAGGTGTAAACGGCGGCGAGGTGGTTTATTCCGGAGACGTTGCCGGACTGCTTGAATGCGAAAAATCAGTTACGGGACAGTATCTCAGCGGTAAAAAGAAAATCCCCGTACCTGAAAAGAGACGTTACGGAAACGGAAAGTATCTTACAGTCAGGGGCGCAAGGGAGCATAATCTCAAAAATATAGATGTTGAAATACCGTTGGGAGAGTTTGTGTGCGTTACGGGAGTATCGGGTTCAGGAAAGTCCTCGCTTGTTAACGAGGTGATTTACAAGCACCTTGCGCTTAAACTCAACCGTGCAAAAGTGAAAGCCGGAGAATTTGACAGTATGGACGGTCTGGAAAATCTCGACAAGGTAATCTGCATAGACCAGTCCCCGATAGGCAGAACGCCCCGTTCAAATCCGGCAACATATACCGGAGTGTTCACGGATATTAGGGAACTTTTCGCAAAGACTCCTGACGCAAAGGCGCACGGCTACAGCAGCGGACGTTTTTCGTTCAACGTCAAGGGCGGTCGCTGCGAAGCCTGCGAGGGTGATGGCATTATCAAAATAGAAATGCATTTTTTACCGGACGTTTATGTGCCGTGCGAGGTCTGCAAAGGCAGGCGTTACAACCGTGAAACCCTTGAAGTAAAGTACAAGGACAAGTCAATACACGATGTACTGGAAATGACAGTTGACGAGGGCGTGCGATTCTTTGAACATATCCCGAAGATTTCACGCCGGCTGAAGACTTTGCAGGAAGTGGGACTTGGCTATATAAGGCTCGGACAGTCGGCAACCACGTTGTCAGGCGGTGAGGCTCAGCGTGTGAAGCTTTCAACGGAATTGTCAAAGCGTTCAACCGGAAAGACTATTTATATTCTTGACGAGCCTACAACGGGACTTCATACAGCGGATGTGCATAATCTTATTAATGTACTGCAAAAACTCACGGAACAGGGAAATACCGTACTTGTAATAGAGCATAATCTTAATGTCATAAAAGTTGCAGACCATATAATAGACTTGGGGTACGAGGGCGGCGACAAAGGCGGAATAATAGTTGCACAAGGTACTCCCGAAGAAATCGTACAATGCGGAGATTCCTATACAGGACAGTATCTCAAACCATACCTTGAATAAAAAAAGACGCTGAAATCCGGACGCTCATAAAGAAGTTTTCACCAAAGCACTTATGATTTTCAGTCAAAAGTGCTTTGGCGTTTCTATTGACAATGTAATGGCTTTGATGTATAATTATTAATAAGATAAATCGGAATTTAGAGGAGATAAGTTATGAGCAAAATAACAACTTTATTGCAGAAAATGAAATCTCTGTGTGATAACAATAATGGTAAGGACACATTTAATTCTCCAGTAACAAATGAAGAAATATCTACTTGGGAGACTGAACACAACATAAAACTCTGTGATGAACTGAAAGATTTTTATCTTTTTAGCAATGGTATGGACTTATGTATCTGTTTCTCAACATTCAGTATCTGTCCGTTTGATAAAATCACCTTCAGAGAAGGCGGCTTATTTGGATATGGAGAATTTGAAGGTTATATGGAAATAGGTGACTTTGTGGGAGATGGTTCAGTAATCTGTATAAACAGAAATTATGATGTTTGCTGTATATTTGAAGGTGATGCTGAGATAACTGAATACTCACTCACAGAATTAATCGAAAGAGAACTTGAACATCTTGAAGAAGAAATCGAGTACCGAAAATGGAAAGAACAGAATAACTAAGTTCCTATACTGTAAATTCTGATTTATGCGAGTAATCCAATATTAACAATAAGCCTCGAAGCAGTTATCAATAATTGCTTCGGGGCTTAAACTTCTTTATGAGTATCGAACTAAAT
>CAMWRL010000076.1 GCA_947176685.1 uncultured Ruminococcus sp.
TAGTAAAAATATAAAAATTACCCTTTTACGGTAAAAAAGTACTTTTCAAATCCTCAAAGATGTGATATAATATCTTATATTTCTTTTAGGAGGTTATCTTAATGACGGAAATAGAACTCTATAATATCTGGCTGCAAAACGCCACACAAGACCCCGATTTACAGACTGAACTCAAAAACATTCAAAACGATACTGACGCTATACGTGACAGATTTTACCGTGACCTTGAATTTGGTACGGGCGGTCTGAGAGGCGTTATCGGTGCAGGCACTAACCGTATGAACGTCTACACCGTAAAACGCGCTACACAGGGTTTTGCTGACTATCTCAATCAGGAGTATTCAAACCCCAGTGTCGCTGTTTCTTTTGACAGCCGAATCAAATCTGACGTATTCTCAAAAGCCGCTGCGGAAGTTCTCGCTGCCAACGGCATCAAAGTTCATATATATACGGAGCTTATGCCGACACCGTGTCTTTCCTTTGCAGTACGAGAGCTTCACTGTCAGGGCGGTATAATGGTTACAGCAAGCCACAACCCCGCAAAATACAACGGCTACAAGGTATATGGCGACGACGGCTGTCAGATTACTCTGCGTGGTGCTGAAATCATTCTTGACAAAATCAACTCCCTTGATATTTTCAGTGATGTGAAATCTTCGTCTTTCGATGAGGAAGTAGCTAAGGGTAATATCTGCTTTATCGGTCAGGAGGTTATTGACGCTTTCTATGAAAAAGTACTTGCAGAAGGTATCAACACTGAACTCTGTGCCGCAAGCGGTCTGAAAGTGGTTTACACTCCCCTCAACGGTACGGGCAACAAGCCTGTACGTGAAATCCTCAGCAGAATAGGCATATCAAACGTGACTATCGTTAAGGAACAGGAAAATCCTGACGGAAATTTCCCGACCTGCCCTTACCCGAATCCTGAAATCCGTGAAGCCCTTGAAGTCGGTCTGAAATACTGTCAAGAAGTTCAGCCTGACTTGTTGCTTGCCACTGACCCCGACTGCGACCGTGTGGGTATTGCTGTTCCAGACGGCAACGGCGGTTATGCTTTATTCTCCGGCAACGAAGTTGGCGCAATGCTCCTTGAGTACATATGCCAGCAGAGAATAAAAAACAATACTATGCCCGAAAATCCGGTTACAATCAAGACCATTGTCACAACCGATATTGTCAACCTTATCGGTCAGGAGTACGGCGTTGAAGTCATCGACGTCCTCACGGGATTCAAATTTATCGGCGAACAGATTAAAATGCTTGAAGACAAACATCAGGAAAACCGTTATATATTCGGCTTTGAGGAAAGTTACGGTTATCTGTCCGGTACTTATGTACGTGACAAGGACGCTGTAAACGCTTCTATGCTTATATGCGAAATGGCGGCTTACTACCGTACACAAGGCATAACACTTTTGCAGGCTCGTGAAAATATGTACAAAAAATACGGAGTTTTCTATCAGACGCTCCATAGCTTCACTTTCGAGGGCGAAAGCGGTATGAACAGAATGAATGACATTATGAACACTCTCCGCAATAATCCGCCGTCCGAAATCGCTGGAATTAAAGTCGTCAGATTCGATGACTACAAAACAAGCATTTCCAGAGACACCGAAGCCGGTACTGAATCCGCTATCAGTCTCCCGAAATCAAATGTACTTGCATTTTTCCTTGACGGCGGCTCTAAGGTTATTGTACGTCCGTCCGGCACTGAGCCAAAAATCAAGACGTATTTTACCTCAAAAATGCCCACTCACGAAGAAGCTGAACAGCTTGAAGCCAAGCTTGCCGGTGACTTTACTAAGATTTTTGAATGATTTTTCAAGGGCGGACTATAGTCCGCCCATTTTACTTTTGCAGAAATATAGTTAAATAAAAAAAATATATCCCTCCCCCTTGACAAGTCCGAAATATTATGATACAATTAATCAAGTAATGCGACACTACTGTCTTGTGTAAATGATGGGCTGTCGGTTTTATCCAATATGTGAAAGAGGTGACAATCGTGAAGGAAGGAATCCATCCTAATTTTGTCAAGACTACAATTACCTGCCACTGCGGCAACGTAATTGAAACTATGTCCACAAAAGAAAATATCAAGGTTGAAATTTGTTCTAAGTGCCACCCGTTCTATACCGGCAAGCAGAAGCTCGTTGATACAGGCGGACGTGTTGACAGATTCAAGAAGCGTTTCAATATGGACAAGTAATTATACAGCCGGTCGGTATCAAGACCGGCTTTTTGCGTATAAGAAAAGGAACTCCCCTTTATGAACTATTTTACTATATCCCAGACCGCTGAAGCGTCTTTTATCGAAAAACGCTCCGAATTTATATGCCGCCTTGCACCCGTCACAACTAACGATGAAGCTGTTGACTTTATAAACGCCGTCCGTGCCGACCACCGCAAGGCTAAACATAATGTTTATGCATATATTCTCAGGAATGACAATATTTCCCGATACTCAGATGACGGCGAACCTCAAGGCACTGCCGGAGTGCCGATTTTGGACGTTCTGCAAAAAAAAGGTCTGACAGATGTATGCGCCGTTGTGACACGTTATTTCGGCGGCGTCCTGCTGGGCAAAGGCGGTTTGGTACGGGCATACTCCCACGCCGTTTCGCTCGCCTGCGAAACCGCCGATATTATGAATATGTGTCTCTGTCACCGCCTTAAAATCACTACCGACTACAATTTATATGGGAAAGTCTCATATATACTGCCGGATTTCAATACGGTTACGTTAAACTCTGATTTCGGAAGCAGCGTAATTCTTGAAATCCTTGTACTTACCGAAAAACTCGCTCCGTTTATAAAAAAACTGACCGAAATAACCAACGGTTCAGTTACCGTTGAGGACTGCGGCGAATTATATCAGGACTTCCCGACAGTCAGATAAAAAAGAGGTGATATATTTATGACCTTACGTGAACAAACTGAAAATATCGAAAAAAGTATTCTCAGTGAATACGCCTGTCTGAGTACCAACCCCAAAATGACTGTCCGCAATTATAATGAGGAAAAATGCCCTTACCGTACGGACTTCCAGAGGGACAGAGACAGGATTCTTCATTGCAAGGCTTTCCTCCGTCTAAAACAGAAAACACAGGTTTTTCTGTCACCGACCGGCGACCACTACCGCACAAGGCTTACACATACGCTGGAAGTCGCTCAAATCGCACGTACTATTTCCCGTTGTATGCGCCTTAACGAAGACCTTACCGAAGCCATTGCACTGGGTCACGATTTGGGACATTCCCCTTTCGGACACTGCGGCGAAGCCGTCCTGAATGAAATATGTCCCCACGGTTTCAAACATTATCTGCACAGTGTCAGAGTTTCCGAAGTACTCGAAAATGACGGCAAGGGACTTAATCTGACGTTTGCTGTAAAGAACGGCATAGAATGTCATACTAACCGTGTTTCGGAAACAAAAGAAGGTAATATCGTCCGTCTTGCTGATACTATAGCTTATATCAACCACGATATAGAAGATTCAATACGTGCCGGACTTCTCACCGAAAACGATTTGCCGAAAGAATGTACTGATGTTTTAGGAAACAGCAAGTCCGAAAGAATTACCACACTTGTATCATCGGTTATCGCAAACGGCTATTATACCATAGACTTTGAATCCGAAATACGTACAGCACATGACAAACTCAAGGATTTTATATTTGAAAACATCTATACCAACCACTCCGCAAAGCACGAAGACAAAAAAGCTGAAGTCCTTGTTGAAAAACTCTATTCATATTTCAAAAAACATACGGACAGACTTCCGGAAGAACACCGCCGTATTATGGAACTTTCCGATTCTGACCGTGCCGTATGCGACTATATAGCCGGTATGACTGACCAATATGCTATTGATTTATACAAGGAAATCTTTATCCCTAAATCGTGGAAATAACGGAGGTCTCCAACTATGCCCAGAAATGATGAGTTTGTTGAAGAAATACATCGTGCAAACCGCATTGAAACCGTAATGGGAGCTTATGTCCAGCTACAGAAACGGGGCAGAAATTATTTATGTTCCTGCCCGTTCCATTCCGAAAAAACGCCTTCCTGTACAGTTTTTCCAGATACCCAGACTTTTTACTGCTTCGGCTGCGGTGCCGGCGGTGATGTGATAACTTTCACTATGAAAGCCGAAAACCTCGATTTTATGGAAGCTCTCAGACTGCTTGCCCAGCGTTCAGGCATAGAAATGCCGTCATATTCCGGCAGCTCCCAGAAATCCCAGCTCCGGACAAGAATTTACGAAATCAACCGCATATCTGCAAACTTCTTTTACGAAAATCTCATAAAAGGCAGCGACAAATCCGGTCTGATTTATTTTGCAGAAAGAAAAATCGCTCCTCAGACCATTAAAAAATATGGTCTGGGTTACGCTCCCGACAGCTGGGACACTCTTGTAAAATTCCTTAACTCAAAGGGCTATTCAGATGACGAGATTATAAGTGCGTGGATTGGCGGACGTTCCCAGAAAACCGGAAATATGTTCGATATGTTCAGGAAAAGAGTTATGTTTCCTATACTGGATTTGCGGAAAAATGTGATAGGCTTCGGCGGGCGTGTCCTTGATGACAGCAAACCCAAATACCTTAATACCGCCAAAACTCCGGTATTCGACAAAGGCTCAAACCTCTTTTCGCTCCACTTCGCCAAAAACACGGATTCAAAGAAAATTATCCTCTGTGAGGGCTATATGGACGTTATCGCCGTAAATCAGGCAGGTTTTGAAAACGCCGTTGCTACTCTCGGAACAGCTATAACTCCGGAACAGGCACGTATTATAAGTCACTACGCCGAAGAAGTCATAATTGCATACGACAGCGACGGCGCAGGTCAGAAAGCCGCCCAGAAAGCTATAAACCACTTTTCGGATGTCGGTGTAAGAACCACCGTTCTGCGAATGGACGGCGCAAAAGACCCTGACGAATATATTAAAAAATTCGGACGTGACCGTTTCAGAATGCTTCTTGACAAGTCATATGACGCCAACGACTTTATGCTTGACAAGTGCGAAAACGGTCTTGACCTCTCAACCGAAATGGGCAGAGTTGAATTTCTGAAACGTGCGTCAACAGTGCTTGCTGGTATCGGAAACAGAATCGAACGTGAAATATATATTTCCCGAACGTCAAAAAAATGCGATATTCCGGTTGATGTACTGAAACTGCATATCAACGGCATTCTGCAAAACTCCAGAAAACAGCAGGCTGACAACGTATGGAAAGAAACAAAATCAAGCGTTATCAGAAAAAATGACGATATAAATCCCGAAGCAGTAAAGTTTCCGAAAGAGGCACGGGCAGAGGAAAATATAATACGTTTCCTGCTGAGACACCCCGAAGAATATCAGGATATTCAGAACCGTATTTTACCGGAAAATTTCGTAACGCCTTTCAATAAAAGAGTTTATGCGGCTATTCTTGAATGTATCAGAAATACCGGAAATTTTTCAGTTTCAATGCTTGCCGGAAACTTCACTCCGGACGAAATGGGCAGGATTTCCGGCATTGACGCAAAAAATCGTGACCTTGACATCAACAGGCAGGTTGTTTCGGACAGTGCCGAAGTCCTCAGAAAAGCCGGCGTTTCCGGAAACGATGATTTGAGTATTGAAGAAATTCAGAAAATTCTCGATTCAAAAAGGAGGTTATAACCTATGGACAATAAAATCAATCCGTATATAACCGATGTTGAAGAAATATTTTTGATAAAAGGCATAGAAACTGACGAAAATTTTGAAATGTATCTTACGGAAATAGAAAAAATTGTTCCCCCTCTTACTCCGGAAACTGAAAAACAGCTTTTACAGAACCTTGACGACAAAAAAACACGCTCTCAACTTGCCAGCGTTTACCTGCGGTTTGTGATTGCGATTGCTGTTGAATATATCAACAATGGTATGTACTTAATGGACTTGATTTCCGCCGGAAATCTGGGACTTATACACGCAACTGAAAGTTTCGACAATACAGGGAGTTTTTCTGAATATGCCGAAAAACTTATCCGTCACAAAATAAGTACCGCAATTGAATGCTATGAAAAACCGGTAAGAATCCCGATATTCACTACGAATACTATCGAACGCTCTATTGACGAAAACCGTAATATTACTGTCAAAAAGTTAGCCGAAGTTCTGAAATATACGGAATTTGACGCACGGCAGATGAGTGCAATATATCGTTTCTGTAAAAGGGAAAATATAAAAATAGTCAGGAGTGCCGACCCATATATAAATTATGATGTTAAAAAAATTCTTTCAGCAGAGGGCATTGAAATCTGCAAAGATTTAAAAGAATATTTTACAGAAATAAAAAGGACTGTTCCATATCTTACTCCGGAAACGGAAAAGCAGTTTTTACAGAAGCTCAATGACAAAACAACACGCACAAAACTTTCGGAGGGTTATCTGCGTTTTGTCGTTATGATTGCCAAGGAATATATTGACAGTGACAACAGTCTGCTTAATCTTATTGCAAGCGGAAATGAAGGTCTTAGAAAAGCTGTTGAAAGTTTTGACTGTACTGAAAATATCAGCTTTGCTTTACTGGCTGAATGGCTTATCAGACAAAAAATTCTTGAAGAAGTAAAAAGAGATAAAAGGGAAATCCCTATATTCTATAAAAGAAAAAAGTGATTTCGTCCGGTTATCCGGCTTAATATATATACAAACTCTGGATTCACAAAAAACAGGAGGTATTTTTATGGAAAACAAAAAAACTACCATTGACGCCCTTATGGAAAAGGGCAGGACTACAGGCAAACTCACAACAAAGGAAATCACGGACGCTCTTGAAGAACTGGATTTTGACGTTGACCAGCTTAATACTTTCTATGATACGTGTGAAAACCTCAATATCGAAATCGTGGAAGATATGAATATCGATTCCGATATAAAAATAGGTATGGACTCCGCAATGACTGACGACCTTGAAATGGCACTTTCCACTGAGGGAATCGCCATTGATGACCCTGTTAAAGTCTATCTCAAGGAAATCGGTCGTGTGCCGCTTCTGACAACCGAAGAGGAAATCGAACTCGCCCAGCGTATGAACAACGGCGACTCCTATGCAAGAAAAAGGCTCTCCGAAGCTAATCTCCGTCTTGTCGTTTCAATCGCCAAAAAGTATGTCGGCAGAGGTATGCAGTTCCTCGACCTCATTCAGGAGGGCAATTTAGGTCTTATAAAAGCCGTGGAAAAATTCGACTATACAAAGGGTTTCAAGTTCTCGACATACGCTACGTGGTGGATTAGACAGGCTATTACCCGTGCTATCGCTGACCAGGCAAGAACAATAAGAATCCCCGTCCATATGGTTGAGACAATCACCAAAGTAAAAAAAGTTTCCAGTCAGCTTCTCCACGAAAACGGTCACGACCCGTCCCCCGAGGAAATCGCCGACAGACTTAATATGCCGGTTGACAAAGTACGGGAAATTATGAGAGTTGCACAAGACCCCGTGTCCCTTGAAACTCCCATAGGCGAAGAAGAAGACAGTCATTTAGGCGACTTCATACCGGACGATGACGCTCCCGCTCCTGCCGAAGCCGCTTCGCATACTCTCCTGAAAGAACAGCTTAACGAAGTCCTCGCAACCCTTACCGACCGTGAGGCGAAAGTCCTTAAACTCCGTTTCGGTCTTGAAGACGGCAAGTCACGTACCCTTGAAGAAGTGGGACAGCGTTTTGATGTCACACGGGAGCGTATAAGACAGATTGAAGCCAAAGCCCTCCGCAAGCTCCGTCACCCCAGCAGAAGTAAAAAAGTCAAGGATTTCCTTGACTGATATACTACATAAAAAGCCGTTCCATAAGGTCGATACCCATATAGAAATTTTTAGCCATAGTATTTTTGATTATAAGTCAATACTATGGCGTTTCTATTGACATAACAATGTTTTTGATGTATAATTTTAATAAAATAAATCGGAACTTTATATTGTTACAAGTTATAATTCTTTGAGGGGAAATAAGC
>CAMWRL010000077.1 GCA_947176685.1 uncultured Ruminococcus sp.
TGCAAAGCATGACGAAAAGGCAAGAACTGCACCGGCAAAACCTTCTGAACCGCCAAAACCTGCTGAACAGGCAAAATCTGCTGAATCTGATAAGGCAAATCAAAAGAAAGCAGAGTCCATTATGGACAAAAAACCTGATAATTTCCAGATGGAAGAAGTTCCCGAAAAGAAGTCCGAAAAAGAAAAGGAAAAGGAAAAGAAATCTGAACAGGGACTTCCTACCAAAACGCCTGAATCCCTTAAAAAACCGTCTGACGGCAAACCGAGGGAATTTGAAATGAATGAGCATACTCTTGTAAAGTACAACGGCACAAATACCAAAGTATCAAAAGTATATCTGCCGGGCAACGTCTGGAGAATCGGCTCAGGTGCGTTCAAGGCAAATAAGAATATAACTTCCATTGTATGCGGCGACAATATAAAGGAAATCTGCGATTCTGCGTTTATGGACTGCACGGAGCTTACTGAAATCACGCTTTCCAACGAAATCAGAAAAATCAATTACAAGACTTTCAACGGCTGTACAAAGCTTAAAACTATAACAATTCCCGAAAATGTTACTGAAATTATGTGCGATTCAATGGTGTGCGGACTTGAGGAAATCGTTATCAGCAACGCACGCAAAACCTGGGAGCAGGCAAGCGACTTTGCCGATGCATCTTTCTCCGTTGACAAGAACGGCAACGGAAAAGGCGTCAGAAGAATTATATTCAAAGGCGTTGAATACAATGCGGCTGAAGTTTTCAAACACGGCTGTATGACTAACTATTTCAAGGCTAACGGACTTTGCCAGTACTGCGGCAGCAAGTTCAGCTTTGTGAATGGCAAGTGTCCGGTTTGCAAGACCAAAAAAGACTATTGATTCTGAGGTGAAAATATGAAGTACACACAAGGAAAATACCTCATATTAAACAAAAAGACCGTTGCCCGTGAAATATACAGTTTCACAATAGCTTGTCCGGAAATAGCTTCCGTTGCGACTGCCGGACAGTTCGTCCACATAAGAACGGGAAATTTTACTCTCCGCCGTCCGGTTTCAATATGCGGAATCGACAAGGCAAAAGGCACTTTGCGGATAGTCTTTGAAATAAGGGGAGAGGGGACAGCCGAAATCTCACGACTTAACGAGGGTGACGTTATTGATATGCTCGCACCTCTCGGACACGGCTTTACGATAAATCCGGACTACAAAAAAGTCGTTCTCATAGGCGGCGGAATCGGTACACCGCCTATGCTGCCGCTTGCCGAAGCTTACGGTAAAAACGCAACAGTTATAACCGGTTTCAGAAGTGCTGACGCTGTTATTTTGCAGGAGGATTTCAGAAAGACCGGTGCGGAAACCATTCTTTGTACTGACGACGGCTCATTCGGAATACATGGATTTGTAACGCAGCCTTTCGCAGAAATAGCCGCAAAAGGTGACATTGAAGCCGTCTATGCCTGCGGACCTATGCCAATGCTGAAAGGTATCTCCAACATATGCAGGGAAAATAATATCTTCTGCGAAATCTCGCTTGAGGAGCGTATGGCTTGCGGAATCGGTGCTTGTCTTGGCTGCGCCTGCCGCACTGTAAAGAACGATGAGGAATATTTTTCGCACGTATGCAAGGACGGACCTGTTTTCAATGCTGAGGAGGTGCTTTGGTAATGGCTGACTTATCTGTAAATATATGCGGCGTTGACTTCAAAAATCCCGTAATTCCGGCTTCGGGAGTGTTCGGCTACGGCAGGGAGTATGAGGAACTTTTTCCGCTTGAAAAACTTGGCGGCATTGCAACCAAAGGCACTACCCTTAACCGCCGTACCGGAAACCTTTCCCCACGTATTGCGGAAACTCCGTCCGGTATGCTTAATTCGGTAGGTTTGCAGAATCCCGGAATCGACCACTTCATAGAAAAGGAACTCCCTAATCTGCTTACTAAAGATACTGTAATACTTGCAAATATAGCAGGCTCAACGGTTGAAGAATGCGTTAAGGTTGCGGAAAAGCTTGAACCGACAGACGTACATATGATTGAACTCAATATATCCTGTCCCAACGTTAAACAGGGCGGTGCGGCATTCGGTACAGACTGCGGAATGGCGGCAGAAGTTGTCAGAAACGTCCGCAAAGCTACTTCAAAACCGCTTGTCGTTAAGCTTTCGCCAAACGTAACAAGCATAACCGACATTGCAAAAGCTGTGGAAGATGCCGGTGCTGACGCTGTTTCGCTGATAAACACGCTTCTGGGAATGAGGATTGATATAAATACAGGTCGTCCGGTTTTGAGAAACAATGTTGGCGGTATGAGTGGAAGGGCAGTTTTCCCGATAGCCGTAAGAATGGTGTGGCAGGTCGCTAATGCTGTAAAAATTCCGGTAATCGGTATGGGCGGTGTTTCAAGCGGTCGTGACGCTGTTGAGCTTATGATGGCTGGCGCAAGTGCCGTACAGGTCGGGGCAGCGATATTCACTGACCCTTACGCCCCCGTTAAAATCATTGACGAAATCAACGATTTTCTTGACAGTAAAAATATATCCTCAGTGCGTGACATAATCGGCACTGTAAAACCGTGGTGACAATATGATTATAATGTCAGTGGACTTCGGGGACGCACGTACCGGAATAGCAGTATGCGGCAAGGCTGAAATGCTTGCAACTCCGTTGTGCGTTATCTCCGAAAAGGATTTCGATAAATGTATAGAAAAAACCGCTGTTCTTGCAAAAGAACAGCGGGCAGAAGAAATTGTTGTAGGTTATCCGAAAAATATGAACGGCACTATTGGTGAACGTGCTGAAAAATGCCGTCTGTTTTCGGAAAAGCTTTCAGAAATGGTTGATTGTCCGGTAACTCTATGGGACGAACGCTGTACAACTGTTTCGGCGCATAACATTCTTAACGTTACCAATACCAGAGGTAAAAAGCGTAAATCAGTTGTTGATTCGGTCGCCGCCTCAATCATTCTTGAAAGCTATCTGGGGTATCGCCGAAATAAGGGCATTTCCCCTACATAAGCACAGACTTAAGGTCATTGAGAAGCCGTCCGGCAGATTTCAAAGTCTTGTCAGCATCTTTCTTTATGCTGTACTTTTTCACGGGCGAAGCTGTATTCATAGCATAACAGGCAAGTCCGGCGATTGCGCCGACGGCAGTGCCTTTTGCGATAGATTTCATATTCATAAATATCCCCCTTTTTAACCGTCATTACGGCTGACGGTTTGTGGTTTTCGGAATTGCTTCCGGATATATTTTCTGCCGTAAATCCTATATTATACACGGTGAAATAAAATGTATAATCTTAACATAGTACTTGTTGAACCTCAGATTCCCCAGAATACAGGGAATATTTCCCGTACATGCGCAGTTACCGGAGCAAAACTGCATCTTGTGAAGCCGTTGGGCTTTGAGATTTCGGACAAGCACCTTAAACGTGCCGGTCTGGACTACTGGAATAAGCTTGATATAACATATTATGACGGTCTGGACGATTTTTTTGAAAAGAATCCGGACGGAAAATTTTTCTACTTCACGACAAAAGGAAAAAATGTCCATAGCAGTGTTGACTATCCGGACAATTCTTATCTGGTTTTCGGTCGTGAAGACGCAGGACTTCCGGAAGACTTATTATACCGCAATCCTGATACTTGTGTGAGGATTCCTATGCGAAACGGTCTCAGAAGTCTTAATCTTTCAAATTCGGTTGCGATAGCGGTGTATGAGGTTCTGAGACAATGGGATTATCCCGACCTTGCCCGTGAAGGCAGGCTTACAAAATATGAATAAAGGAGTAATATATGAGAATAGCTGTTCTGACAGATTCGTGCTGCGACCTTGACAAGAAAACAATTGACGAACTCGGAATAAAAGTACTTCCGTTTACTCTGACTCTGGGAGGGGAGAGCTTTCGGGAAATTTTCGACAAGTCCACGCAGGAAGTCTATGAAATGATGTCCCAGACTGACGAAATACCCAAACATTCGCAGATTTCGCCGCTTACCTTTGAGGAAAAGTACAGAGAATTATTTGAACAGGGATATACGGATATTATTTCCGTTTCGATAAACAGTCAGGGGTCGGGAACTTATAACAATTCGATTCTGGGAAAAAACGATTTCTTTGAAAACACTCCCGAAGCTAAAGACAAAATCAGAATTTTCAACCTTGATTCAAAGTGTTATACAATTTTCTATGGTTATCCTATTATGGAGGCTGTCAAAAAAATCCGCAGAGGCGCATCCGCAGAAGACGTTGTGGCATATCTGGAGGACTGGTTCAATGTATGTGCAATATATGCTGTTCCTTATAGTCTGAGATATGCCAGAAAATCGGGCAGAATTTCAGCGGCGGCGGCGTTTGCGGGGGAGGTTCTGGGACTGAAGCCTATTATTGAGTTTGCGGACAACGGCACGAAAACCGTTGAGAAGATAAGGGGCGAAAAGAATATTGTCCCGAAACTTGTCGACTGCGTTGAAAAACGTATGACACCGCAGACACCTTATATAATAATACACGGTAAAGATACAGTACTTGCAAAAGAGGTCGAAAAGGAACTTGTAAAACGTACAGGTCGCAGGGCTGAAATGTTCAATCCAATCGGGGCGGCGGTTGCGGCAAATATCGGCTGTGACGTTGTGGCGGTACTGGTACGCCGGAAAGAAAAATAGTTTTATCGATATTCCGATAAGAGGTTGATTATGCTTGAACTTAAAACTATCGAAAAAGATGTTTCTTTATTCCGCACACCATACTGCAATTTTTCAATTACTGATGACGAAAACAAAAAAATCCGGTTTGATATTATGGAATCCCCGCAAAAAAATGTAACTGTATGTATTGATGAGAAAAGTATAATCGTTCCTGAGTTATACTGTGACGGTAAAACTATGCGGATATATACCAGAAATCTTGAACTGAAGAAAAATTATTATATTCGTCCGTCCGCTGAACTTGAATTTTGTGATTCAGATGAACGCTTATTTACATTCGGAATTACAGGAGATACTTATACATTTGCTGTCACTTTTCCCCAACCGAACGAGGAAATTAAATTCGGAAACTATACTGAAGATGATTTGAAAGAATGTGACATCGTATACAATAAAGGAGAATTCATATTGCGTTTATACGACAGAAGTCAGGAATATATTGATATATTCACATTCTGGATATGGAATATTCAGAATTATATGGATATTTATGAATCAGCTTGTGAAGTGGCAACGTGGTGGTGTCCGTAACTTTTATAAAAACAGCCCGAAAACTTTTAGGTTTCGGGCTGTATTTTTATATGGGTGGTAGTTGAAATAACTTACTGCTTTTTGTAAGAGTCAATCATTTTCTTTACCATATTGCCGCCGATTGAGCCGGCTTCCCTTGAAGTAAGGTCACCGTTGTAACCGTCCTTGAGGTGAATGCCGAGTTCGTTAGCGGACTCAACCTTGAATCTTTCGAGAGCCTCTCTGCCCTTCTGTGTCATTTCGCCGTTATTATTATTGTTGTTGTTGTTATTGCTCATTTTTAAAATCTCCTTTGAAATAATTGTTGATGCCGTGATAGTATTATGACGCATTTTGCGGAGAATATTTCTGGAAAATTATGCATCATATTCGTCAAGGAAATTATGAACACCGGTATTGTTTTTATAAGCTATAATTGTATTAAGGTTTACGTTTTCAACGCTCCGGAAAATGTTTTTTTCAACCTGCGGATTGATTTTTTTAAGTTCGGCGATGAGGTTTTTTATTTCAAGCCTTTTCGATATATCGGGAGTATCGGCGCATTCTTCAGTAAAACGGCAGGCGCATTGAATGAAATGCAAATCATTGTAGTCACGCCAATGCTTTATATCGGCTTCACGCACAAGGTACAACGGTCGGATAAGTTCCATACCCTCAAAATTAGTACTGTGAAGTTTGGGCATCATAGTCTGAATTTGTCCGCCGTAAAGCATACCCATTAAAATAGTTTCGATAACGTCATCAAAATGGTGTCCGAGAGCGATTTTATTACAGCCAAGCTCTTTGGCTTTACTATATAAGTAGCCACGGCGCATTCTTGCACATATGTAGCAGGGATTTTTTTCTATATGGAAAACCGAGTTGAAAATATCCGATTCAAATATATGTACCGGAATTGACATTGATTTGGCATTGTTTTTTATGATTTCAAGGTTTTCCGGACTGTACCCCGGATTCATTACCAGAAATTCCAACTCAAACGGGAATTTGTCGTGGCGTTTGAGTTCCTGAAAAAGCTTTGCCATAAGCATAGAGTCCTTGCCGCCGGAAATGCAGACGGCTATTTTGTCGTTGGGATTGACCAGCTTGTATTCGTTTATGGCTTTTGTGAACCTGCACCAGATAGACTTCTTGAATTTTTTCCGCAGACTTTTTTCAACGTCATCTGTAATATTGCGGTTCTGCATTTTTTCGCTTAACCAGCCCGTATAACCGCCGTCCAGAAATTCAGCGTCAAAACCACGTTCACGGAGGATTTCGGCGGCGACTTTACTTGACGTTCCGTTTTTGCAGTAGAGGATAATTTTTTTGTCTGTGGGAAGTTCTGCCGAAAGAACGTCCGGAATATTGACAGCATTTTCTATGTGACCGTATTCAAATGCTGACGGGTCACGTATATCGATTAAAATATTTTCAGATGTCATAAAACTGCCTTTCTGTTAAAAAAAGGACGATTCCGCAGAACCGCCCTTGTTTTTTTGTTTTAATGCCTGTCCGGTAATGGATTAGCCGAGTTCAGCAAAGTACTTGATAGTTCTTACCATCTGGGATGTGTAAGAATTTTCGTTGTCGTACCAAGAAACAACCTGTACTTCGTAGAGGTCGTCAGAAATCTTGGAAACCATTGTCTGAGTAGCATCGAAAAGGGAGCCGAACTTCATACCGATAACGTCAGAAGAAACAATCTGCTCTTCATTGTAGCCGAATGAAGCAGAAGCAGCAGCCTTCATAGCAGCGTTGATGCCGTCAACAGTAACGTCAGTACCCTTAACAACTGCTGTAAGGATAGTTGTAGAACCTGTCGGAACGGGAACTCTCTGAGCAGAACCAATGAGTTTGCCAGCAAGTTCAGGAATTACAAGACCGATAGCCTTTGCAGCACCTGTTGAGTTAGGAACGATATTAGCAGCACCGGCTCTTGCTCTTCTGAAGTCGCCCTTTCTGTGAGGACCGTCAAGAATCATCTGGTCGCCTGTATAAGCGTGGATTGTTGACATGATACCACTCTGGATAGGAGCGTAGTCATTGAGAGCCTTAGCCATAGGAGCGAGGCAGTTTGTTGTGCATGAAGCAGCAGAAATAATCTTGTCATCAGCAGTAAGAGTGTTTTCATTTACGCTGTAAACGATAGTCGGGAGGTCATTGCCTGCGGGAGCAGAAATAACAACTTTCTTAGCGCCTGCATCGATATGAGCCTGAGACTTAGCCTTTGATACATAGAAACCTGTACATTCAAGAACTACGTCAACACCGATTTCACCCCAAGGGAGTTCAGCAGCGTTAGCCTTAGCATAGATTTTGAGGGTCTTACCGTCAACGGTGATTGTGCCGGCTTCGTCATCAGCAGTAACGGTGTGAAGATTCTCACCGATTTTACCGCAGTAACCGCCCTGAGCAGTATCATACTTGAGAAGCTGAGCGAGCATTGAAGGCTTAGTAAGGTCATTGATAGCAACTACCTCATAACCTTCAGCATCAAACATCTGTCTGAATGCAAGACGACCGATACGGCCGAAACCATTAATAGCAACTTTAACTGACATTGGAAAATTACCTCCTAATAAATTTGTAATTATATTATAACTCAAAGAGGAAAAATTTTCAAGTGATTTGATAAAAAAATAACGTTTTTTTGAAAATTATGTATATATTCCACAAAAACTCTGATAT
>CAMWRL010000078.1 GCA_947176685.1 uncultured Ruminococcus sp.
GTATAACACGGTTCCGGAAGTTTGTCAAGCGGATTGTTGAAAATTTCACGGGAAATCAAAGCAAGTGTCTGCTTTTCTGTCCGGTATTGAAATTTTCCGGAAAAAATGTTATAATTCATATACAGAAATTTTTCAGGAGGAAAAACCAATGAGTATTTTCGATATATTTGACAAAATATCCCAACCGCAGACTACCGGCGGTCAACCGGAATATATAATAGCCGGTCTTGGAAACATCGGTATGCAGTACGACAATACACGCCATAACGCTGGTTTCAGTGTCGTTGATATGCTGGCGGAACAGTGCGGAACTGAAATAAACCGTCTGCGTTTTAAGGGCAAGACTGCCGAAATTTCCATAGACGGCGTTAAATGCCTGCTCCTCAAGCCGACAACCTATATGAACAACAGCGGCGAATCTATAGTTCAGGCGTTGGAGTTCTATAAACTGGACATTGATAACCTTATTGTTGTATGTGACGATATTTCGCTTGACTGCGGAAAAATCCGTATCAGACGCAAAGGCAGTCACGGCGGTCACAACGGTCTGAGAAGTATTATTGACCTTACAGGCAGAGACGACTTCCAACGCATCAAAGTCGGCGTAGGCAAAAAGCCTCATCCGGACTATGACCTTGCCAAATGGGTATTGGGAAAATTCCGTCCCAATGACGCCGAAAAAATGAAAGTTTCCGCACAAAACGCCTGCGAATGTATAAAACTTATGGTTCAGGGAAAAACAGACGAAGCTATGAATAAATACAATTAAGAACAAAAAAATTTCCGATTGGAGACAATACAATGAATTTTTTCAGAAACTTTTTCAGAGAGCTTTCGGGATACAGAAGTATCCGTGAAGCCATTGACAAAAAAATAACTCCCGTATCAGTAACGGGACTTTCGTATATACACCGTGCAAACCTTGCGTATACACTGACCGAAAACAAAGTAAATATACTCATAACAGGCTCGGAAGCCGAAGCACGCCGCATATGCGATGATATAAATATGATGTCCGGTACGGAAACCGCTGTACTTTTTCCGTCAAAAGAACTGGTATTCACTCCGGCAGACACTGCCAGTCATGAATATGAATATATGCGTATATCAGCACTTTCAAAAGTCATGAAACGTGGCTGCGGAATAATATGCGCAGGTATCGAAGCCGTTATGCAGCCGACAATTCCGGCTGATATACTTATTTCTTCCGGTATTGAAATATCTTCCGGACAGGAAATAAATACAACTGAATTTATAAAACAGCTTGTTGTCAACGGTTATCAGCGATGCGAAAAAGTAGAGGGAGCTTCACAATTTTCCGTAAGGGGTTCAATTATAGACGTTTTCCCCGTACAGAGTGAAAAGCCCGTCCGCATTGAACTCTGGGGCGATGATATTGACACTATTTCATATTTTGATACGGACTCCCAACGCCGTACAGAAAGTCTTGACTATATTGAAATTCCTCCGGCAAGTGAAATACTTTATGACAATGGTCAGCTTGCGGACAGTATTGAAAACCTTATAAAAAAAATCCGTGGAAAACGTGCGGAAACCGTACGTGAAAATCTCAGTGCAGACGCTGACAGACTGAGAGCAGGCGAAATCCTTGCACACGGACAGAAATATTATCCGCTTGTATATGACACTCCGGCAAGCGTCTTTGACTATGTGGACGGTCTGGTATTTTTCAGTGACTACTCCTCAGTAATGGACAACGCTTCCGGCATAACGCTCCGGCACAACGAAGATGTTAAAATCCTGCTCGAAGATGGTCAGTTATGCAAAGGTCTTGACGGACATATATTTGAACTTCCGCAGATACATGAGCTTGCAGAAAAACATGTATGTCTGTATATGAGCAACTTTATGCAGGGCGGCGAAAGAATAGATTTCCGCAGACTTGTGGGCTTTGAAGCAATGCAGACCGCTGTATGGAGCGGTGAACTGAAACAGCTTACGGAAGACCTGAAAGACTTCATAAAGAGAGACTACAGAATAGTATTATGCGCAGGCAGTCAGAAAACGCTCCCGATTATCCGTGATGACCTTCAGAATAACGGTATTCCCTGTATGATATGCAGCAACGATACACTTCCGGAAAACGGAAAGGTCTGTCTTATGTCGGGAAGTTTCAGCAGCGGCTTTGAATATCCGGAAAACAGGACTGTCCTTATAACGCAGGTGCGGTCTATGGACATCCGTCACCAGAAACGCCGCAAAAAGAACAAGGCAGAAGAAATCCGAAGTCTTGCCGACATTGCAGAGGGCGATTTGGTAGTACATTCGGGTTACGGAATAGGAAGATTTATAGGCATCCGCAAACTGGAGTTTGACAACGTGACCAAAGACTATATTACAATCCAGTACGCAGGTACGGACAAATTATACATTCCTGTAACTCAGCTTGATATGGTATCAAAATACATTTCGCCCCGTGACAGCACAGGTGTAAAATTAAATAAGCTTTCGTCAGGAGAGTGGCAGAGAACCAGAAACAATGTCCGCCGTGCTGTAAAGGATATGGCTCACGAACTTATTGAACTTTATGCAAAACGTGAACAGAGTCAGGGATTTGCATTTTATCCGGACGATGAAATGCAGCACGATTTTGAGGAGCGTTTCCCGTATCTGGAGACAGAAGACCAGTTGCAGGCAATTGACGAAATAAAATCCGATATGGAAAACATAAAGCCTATGGAAAGGCTTTTATGCGGTGATGTCGGCTTCGGCAAAACAGAAGTTGCATTCCGTGCCGCAATGAAGTGCGTGCTTGCAGGAAAACAATGTGCCATACTTGCTCCCACAACCGTACTTGCGTATCAGCACTACCAGACGGCTTTACGGCGTTTTGAACAGTTTCCGGTAAATATAGAGCTGCTGTCACGTTACCGTACGGCAAAACAGCAGACCGAAATTCTGAAAAAGCTTAAACAGGGTAAAATAGACATTCTGATAGGCACACACAAGATTATCCAGAAAAGCGTTGTATTCAAGGATTTGGGACTTGCGGTAATAGACGAAGAACAGCGTTTCGGAGTTGCCCACAAAGAGAAGTTCAAGGAAGCGTTCAACGGAGTGGACATACTGATGTTATCTGCAACGCCTATTCCCCGTACTCTCAATATGGCAATGAGTGGTATACGTGATATGTCGGTTTTGGAAGAACCTCCGCAGGACAGACAACCCGTACAGACATACGTTGTAGAGTACAACACAAGTATGATTATTCAGGCTGTCACCCGTGAAATCAGGCGTGACGGACAGATATACTATATCCACAACAGAATCGAAACAATTCAGGCGTGTGCGGCAAAATTACAGGAATACTTTCCCGAAGCACGAATAGCATATGCGCACGGTCAGATGAACGAAGAAACAATGTCCGATATATGGGAAAAGCTCGTTAACCACGAAATTGACATTCTGGTATGCACAACCATTATTGAAACCGGAGTTGATGTACCCAATGTCAACACGCTTATAATAGATGATGCCGACCGTTTCGGACTGTCCCAGCTGTACCAGCTTAGAGGGCGTGTGGGACGGTCAAGCAGGCGTGGTTATGCATACTTCACGTACCAGCGTGACAAGGTTCTGACAGAAATCGCTTCAAAACGCCTGAATGCTATGAGGGAGTTCACACAATTCGGAAGCGGTTTCCGGATTGCCCTGCGTGACCTTGAAATCAGAGGAGCAGGCAGTATTTTAGGCGGTAAACAGCACGGTCATATGGAAGCCGTAGGTTATGACATGTACCTTAAACTCCTCTCAGAAGCCGTTGCCGAAGAAAGAGGCGAAAAACCCGAAAAAATTCCGGAATGTCTGATAGATGTACAGATAAATGCGCATATTCCGGAAAAATATATCCCAAGCCTTAACCAGCGTATAGACGTTTACAGGAAAATAATGACTGTAAACACTTCCGGAGACAAGACAGACCTGATTGATGAACTGATAGACCGTTACGGCGAACCGCCCGAATCAGTTATAGGACTTATTGAAGTTTCCCTGTTGAGAAACAAGGCGGCTCATCTGGGAATCACTGAAATATCCCAGAAAAACAATTCTATGTACTTCTATACGGAATATCTTTCAACTGAACAGATAGCGGCATTGTCAATGAAGTACAAGGGCAGAATAACTTTCAACGGTTCAGGCAAGTCATATGTATCTGTAAAAATCCTCCCGAAAGTAAAGCCTTTTGATATGATGAGGGAAACTGTTGATACAATCGGAAATCCGGAAAATATCACTTGACAAAAGCTTTTACGGATAGTATAATATAACTAACAGATTTATGAAAGGAATGGTAATCTTTTATGACTTTAATAAAAAAGACTATGGCTGGACTTTTCGCAGCGTGTATGACAGTTTCGTGTATACCTTACGCTAACAGCTATATCACAAACAATGCTATGGCGGTTTCCGAAAGCATAGCCGACACTATGAGCTGGGACACTCTTAAAATCGGCGGTGCGGGATTTGTTTCGGGCATAGTTACCGGACAGAAAGAAATGTATCTCCGTACAGACGTCGGCGGTGCTTACAAATACGACTACGAACAGAAAAGGTGGGTACAGATTTTCGACTTCCTCAATGACGCTGACAGAGGATTACTCAGTGTAAAAGGCATAGCTATTGACCCCACTGACGACAATACAGCTTATTTCCTTTGCGGCTGTGCGTACTTCTCGGACGCAAGAACTGTTATCTACAAGACCACTGACGGCGGTGAAACCTTTACAGAAGCTGATGTTACAGAACATATTCAGGTACACGGAAACGGCGACGGACGTGAATGTATTGAACCAATCGCTATTGACCCCGACAATCCGGACACTATCTATGCCGGCGGTGACGTTACAGCAGGTAAATCCGGACTTATTAAGTCCACTGACGGCGGCAAGACATGGAATCCGGTAATGGGTTATGATGAACTCGGTCTTTTCTCCGGTGAACTTAAATATCCTATGTGGACTGACCATATGGTAAGAGGCACTGAACCTTCAAAGGAATACAACCAGCAGAACGGTATCGGCTGTATCCTGATTGAGAACGGAAAAGTTTATGTAGGTACTTCCGTAACCGGACAGACCAATATCCACGTTGCAGACGTAAAGGACGACAATTTTACTGAACTTTCAGAGGATTTACCGAACGAAAATTATCCATGTTCAATCACAAGCGACAAAAACGGAAATATCTTCTTCACGTACATTGCAGGACTTGCATTCTCAGGAGCTGCCGGCGGCGCTTACAAGTACAGCACAAAGGACGGCAAGGTAACAAAGCTTTCTGTTTCGGACAATGCCGTGGGTATGATTGAAGTTGACAAGAAAGACCCTAAAAAAATGGTTGCGAGAACCTGCGGTATGTGGTCAGACCAGTGGTACTCCAAAGAATGGACTGACGACAGTATAGCATGGGGCGACCATTTCTTCCGTTCAACTGACGGCGGCGAAACATGGCAGAATATTACCCCCGGTCAGGGCGAAACAGTTTACGGCGAGGGAGAACCTTATAAGAATTTCATTTCGCTCCCTATGGACACAAACGGTTATGACTGGATTTACGGCAAGGCTTGTCACTGGGGCAGCGGTATCCTTATAGACCCACGCAATCCCGACAGAATCCTTATGACTTCCGGCAACGGCGTTTTTGCCTGCGACAACGTATGGGACGAAAAAGATGTACAGTTTTATTTCCAGCCGGACGGCGTTGAAGAAGTCGTTGCACTTGATATGGTAAGCGTTCCTGATGGTGACGTATACTCCGCAATCGGTGACTATGACGGATTTATCCACAAGAACGCCACGGATATTCCGGAACAGTACAAACCGAATATGGGTTCGACAAGTGCTATTGCATACTGTCCGCAGAATCCGGACGTTATGATACGTATTGCCGAAGGTGACGCAAATAATCAAGCTTCGGGCTACTATACGCTCGACGGCGGCAAGACATGGAAAGGTATGAAACCTTCCTCCGGAGGCAGGGCGGCAGTTGTAAAACTTGATAACGGCAAGTATCGTTTCATAAAGAGCGATAAGGAAAGTGCTGCTATTTCATATTCTGACGACTTCGGTCAGACATGGACAAATGCTTTATCTTCAAACAGCAAAAAAGTAACACATTTTCTTGTTGACCCCGTTGACCCGCTTCTTGTATACGCTTCCGTAGTAACATACAATGAGTACTGGGCATCTGATACAAATAAAAAAGAACCTACATTTGACGAATGCCACTATTCCATGTACGTAAGTCATGACGGCGGTGAAACATGGACTGACAATCAGGTATGCAAGTACGATATGTGCGACCATACAGGCGACCCTGCATATATTACAAAGGGTACTGTCGCTATGGCGGCAGGCTGGAACGGTATGTATATAATCAAGGACGAAGGCAAGACTATAGAAAAAACCGAAGTATCATACTGTAAGTCAATAGGTTACGGCGCACCCGAAAAAGACGGCGGAGTAAATACGCTCTTTATGTACGGCAAACCTGATGACGATGACGTTGAAGGCATATATCGTTCGACTGACGGCGGCAAAACATGGCTCTGTATCAATACAGAACATCTTTACGGCGGTACCGGCAACGGCAACTTCATTGTCGGCGATATGAACGAGTTCGGAAAAATGTATATGTCAACAGTCGGATGCGGTATAGTTTACGGAGAGCTTTCAGGCGAACCGAATACAAAACCCACAACTACTACAAAGCCTACAGCTTCCGGTTCTGACAAGACCTTGTACGGCGACACAAATCTTGACGGAAAAGTAAGTCTTGCTGACGCTGTACTTATAATGCAGGCTCTTTCAAATCCCGATGAATATAAACTCTCCAAGCAGGCGCAGATAAACGGTGATGTTGCCGGAAAAGGTGACGGCATAACTCCGAAAGATGCACTGGTTATCCAGAAAGTAGACTTGCAGGCACTCTCGCAGGCTGACCTTCCTGTTGATGATGTGGACTGACGGAAATTCTCTGAAAAGAGGTGTATTATGGGCAAAATCAAAATGGGCGGAAACGCAACAATAGAATTTGAAGCCGATTACTATGAATTCCATATTACAGTCTCATTAATTGGCAAAACTTCCGGAGATGCAATTTCAAAAGGTCATTCACGCACTGAAGAAATACTCAGTCGGCTACAAAACAAACTCGGAATTGATATTAAAACAGTTACTTTGAAAGATGAAAAAATCAGTGCAAGATATGATAGAAAAGACTGTTACAGATTCAAGAAAGAATTTTATTTTCAGTACAAAGCAAGTAACAGCACAACGGAAAATATTGTATCATTACTTGAAAAAATATCAGATGTCGAATATAATATAAAATTCAAACTCGCAAATAAATCTGAAAAAGAACAACAGGTATTATCTGAAGCTGTCAATAATGCAAAAGAAAAAGCTGAAAAACTTGCAACTGCACTCGGTAGTCATATAACAGGATTTGAGGAAATAAAATACGAATTCAATAATAAATCAGATTATGATTATGACGATGATTGTGATGAAGATTGTGATTGTTTAAGTATAAATTCATATTATTCTGCTACAAAGTCTCTTTCTGCCGACTTAAAAAATCCAAAAATAGAAATATCAAAATCCGTTGACATAATATGGACTACCGACTGACATAAAAAAATCGCCCGTTTCCGCAAGGATTCGGGCAGTTTTTTATGCTTTTCTGAAATAAAGGAAATATATATTGTCATCTTTGATAAATCCAGACTCACAATCTTCTTCGATGTCTTTTTCCGAAAGAAATATATGATGTATATTCATACCAATCATTTTGGTAATTTCTGTGGTTTCGTCTTCGGAGAATGCT
>CAMWRL010000079.1 GCA_947176685.1 uncultured Ruminococcus sp.
ATATTGTATAAAACGTTATGGTATAAAAATTTTTCACAGGAGGATTAATAATGAATAGTCAATTAAAAAAATTATGTGCATCTGTTAATGCATTGATAGTTTGTGCTGGTTCTTTATTGAATGGTTACAGTGCTGTTCCGGCGAATGCTGTAACGCCTTTAATAATGAAATTTGACTTGGGTGCATCTGCACAAAACGGTTTTACAGGCGTAAGTGCAAACGACAAATATGACCAGAATAAAGGTTACGGATTTTCCGGAAATGATGTAAAAGACGTTAAAGCTTCGGGAAACAACGAACTTAATGACGCTGTTCAGTTTACCGGAAACACAACTTTCAATGTTGATGTTCCGAAAGGTCTTTACAAAGTTAAAATTACTCTCGGCGATACAAACCGTACAAGCGTATATATGGAAAATATGCTCCAGATTGTGAATATGACGGGAAACAACGCAGTTGACGAAATACTTATACCTGTTACTGACGGTCAGTTGAATATACGTGCAGGAGCAGGAAAAGAAGGTTATCCATACAGCATAAGCTCCATTGAAATAGAAAAAACTTCTGATGATGCTGTACTTCCGCCGACAATATGGCTTTGCGGCGACTCGACTGTATGTAATTACTATCCGCTTGATACAAGTGTTCAGGCAGGCTGGGGACAAATGCTAGGAAACTACGTTGACAAGGGCTGGAATATACGCAACATGGCGGCAAGCGGTCAGTATGCAAAGGGCTTTGTAGAGGCAGGACAGTTTGATGCTATCGAAAATTACGGAAAATCCGGTGATGTCTATATAATTTCAATAGGTATAAACGATACCAATTATTCAAATAAGGACGAATACTATGAAACAGTAACCAATATGGTCAAACGTGCAAAATCAAAAGGCATGGAAGTTATACTTGTAAAACAGCAGGGAAGAAACGGCGACGCTCAGAGAAATCCACTGCTTAGCGGACGTTGGTTTTCGGCACAGCTCGACCAGATAGGACAGGAGCAGAATTGTCAGGTTGTTGACCTTTTCAATATGTGGCAGGATTATTGTATTTCAATAGGTGCAGACGCAACAACAGCATTATATATGAATAATGACCAGCTTCATCCAAACAGAGCAGGTGCGGATAAATTAGCAGAATTTTTCTCTACTCAGTTCAGACAATCATCATCAGGCAATTCAGAAAATATCAGTTCAGACGGAATTATTGACGGGGAAATCTATACAATTAAAAACGTATACAGCGGTCTTTATCTTGAAGTTGACGGCGGAAAAGCTGAAAACAGTGCTAACGTTCAACAGGGAAAATTCATAAATGATGCAGGCATCAAATTCAAAGCTGTATCTGCGGATAACGGTTATTTCTATCTTATTTCACAGGTTGGCGACGGCAACACATATGCTCTTGACGTTGCAAAGAAAAGTGCTGAAAACGGTACTAACATTTCTCTGTATAACTTCAACGGCGGAACTAATCAGCAGTTTAAATTTATGAAGAATGCAGATGGTTCATACAGCATACGTACAAGAGTTTCAAATGATGCTTCGTGTATTGAAGTTAGTGCAAGGTCAACGGAAGCAGGTGCAAACGTTCAGGAATGGGAATACAACGGGGGAAACAATCAGAACTGGATTATAGAAAAAGCTCCCGTAATATTCGGCGACATCAATAATGACGGCGTTGTTGACTCTTTTGATATGGTTCTTATGCGACAGGGAATTGTTTCCGGAGTATTTGACAGCGATTCTGAAAAACGTGCTGATGTCACACTTGACGGCAAAGTAACTGTTGAAGATATGAAAGAATTACAGAAATTCATACTCACAGGTCAGCCTTTTGAAACAACTTCTGTTTTCTATGCTGTTGATATGAAAATAGAAGAAGGAATTAGAGAAACTACAAACGCAGGTTACAAGGGCAGTGCTTACGTTAATCTCGAAAACAAAACGGGAAGTAATATTGAATGGACTATAAATGTATCGCAAACAGGTAACTATCTCTGTTCTTTCAATAATGCAAACGGCAGTCCCGACAACAGAATTATGAAAATTGAAGTTAATAACGCTTCTGATTACTGGATGCAGGATTTCCTTACAACAGGCGAGTGGACTTCATGGAAAGAAACGGGAATAGTTTTACCGCTTAAACAGGGAGAAAATAAAATCCGTATGACTTCGGCTACAGAACAGGGCGGTCCTAACCTTGATTATCTTAAAATAGAACTCACTGACGAACCTATTGCAGAAGTATACATACCGCAGACAAATACAGGCGATGATGACAAAAAATCTGAAAGAACAATATATATAGCAGGCGATTCAACTGTACAGACTTATCGTGAAAGCTATGCGCCTCAACAGGGCTGGGGAGCTTTTCTCGGTGAAAATCTTTCCGATAAGATTTTTGTTTCAAATCATGCGATAGCCGGCAGAAGTTCAAAGAGTTTTTACGACAACGGCAGACTTGATACTATTCTTAATACTATAAATAAAGGCGATTGTCTGCTTATTCAGTTCGGAATAAACGATTCTGCCGCAAGCAATGCCGAAAGATATGCACCGGTAAGCGGAAGCGTTCCGGGTGCGGACGGAAGTTTTGAATATTATCTCTCAAAGTATATTGAGGGTGCTAAGGAAAAAGGTGCTGAACCCGTTCTTATAACAACGGTTCTCGGACTTAAAGCCTACAACAGCGCAACAGGTAAATTTGAAAACAGCTATTCAAATTACTGCGATGCTATGAAACAGCTTGGCAAATATTATAATATTCCTGTTATTGACCTTAACAGTCTTATGGTTGCACATTATAACGCTATCGGTTACGATGAAGCATATAAATATCATATGTGTTCTACTGGTTCAACCGATATGACGCATTTTACAGAAACAGGTGCTAAGGCAGTTGCTAAACTTGTTGCTGATGAATTAAAAAAACAAGGCATTATTTAATGTAGAATATCAGTTTTTGTGGACAAAAAGAAGCAGATTTCAGCGGTGAAATCTGCTTTTTTTAAATAAATGTCAGAGAAGCAATGAGAATCACTTTTCATATATATTATATGCCATACTCTTTGGATATATACTCATGAACCGAATATTTTCTCAAGGATTGTAAGAAATGTATCGCCAATGCTTTTGGAAGTTACTATTTCTGAAGCTAAATTCGGACGGTTGGTAATGATATTATCAACGCCCATTGCAATCATATGCTGTATGTCCGAACGGTTGTCGACAGTCCACACAAACACTCGTTTGCCGTTCTGGTGAGCCATATTCACGATACTGGAGTTTATGAAGATATAGTTAAGACTTACGGCATCGATATATTTCAGTTGCGAAAAAGATGTCGAACTTGCAACGTTTGCAATAAGACCTGTTTTTATTTTCGGATTGAGTTTCTTGACGGTTTTAAGCGCACTGTAAGAAAAAGATGTTATATAACAGGAACGTTCTATTCCGTACTGCTCAATGACTTCTACAGTCATTTCGGCAGTTTTGCGGACGTTTCCGTGATTCTTGATTTCTATATTAAGGAGTATGTTATTACCGACTTTTTCAAGTACATCTGAAAGAAGTACGATTTTTGCATCATCAAATTCCCCGTCTTTACTGAACCATTTTCCTGCTGAAAACTGCTGTAGCTCCTCATATGTGTAAGTGCTGAGCTCGCCCTTACCGTCCGTAGTGCGGTTGATTGTCTTGTCGTGGAAAACTACCAGTTTATCGTCAGCAGTAAGCTGTACATCGAGTTCAATATAATCCGCCCCTGTTCCTATGGCTTTTTCAAACGCATACAAGGTATTTTCCGGAGCTGCTGTCGAATATCCTCTGTGTGCCGTAATCTGGACTTTGGTGATAATACCCATATTAAGGTTTATGTTGCCTTTGTAGAGGGCTTTTATATAGGTTGTGTTGAGCAGAAGTCCGGCGGCTGTCATTATGGAGATTATTGTTATACGAGTGGATATTTTCAGTTTTTGCTGACTGAAATCCGGTATAATTATTTCGTCTGTACCGGAAGTGTCTTCAAAGAATTGCTGCGTAATCCAGCAGGTTATTGCAGGCACGGACAGGAATGACGACAGTATCATAAAAATCTGTCCGGCATATTTCAGGACTTTCAGGGCAGTACCGAATGCCTTTACGGGTTCGGAAAAGCCTTTTATTATGAACACTATCACAAACGCCAGACCGAAAGTCAATACGGCACTTGTGACAAGCATACATATACTCCAGAAAAGCAATGATATTGTCATTCTGAATTTGTTTCCGATGATAGTCTGACGGCTTTTGTGTATGCAGTCCCTGAATTTGTTTTCAGTAAGTACAAGATAGTGCAGACTGTAGCTCTTGTCAACTATGAGAATCGCAACAAGCACTTGTATAAGGATATATACAATAACTGCCGTTGCACCGTTCACGGACTTGAAAATAGTCCGGACTATCGGCATAAGTGGCGCAAGAAACTGTCCCGATGCAAATGTGAACTGTACTATCGGCATAAACGCCATAAATATAAGAAACAGTGGTATTCCGCTCCACTGGAAAGCTTTTTTAAATGCTTTAAGTCCCGCAAGAAACATTCCGCCGACAGTAATTTTATTACGTTTGCAGTGACACGCAAAACACATTACCAATGCGGACAGCTCCACGAACGTAAAGAACGCCACGCAGAAAACAAGTAATATAAATGCAAATATTGTTGTAGGATTCTGGAGGTATATAAGCAGATTTTCGTCCGAAAGGTACGAAACGCCTGAAGCTTTCATTGTATATTTCAGCATATACGCAAGCAATGGTACACCGATTGCTGCAAGAAAGAGTTTTGCAAGCAGTTCAAAAATGACAAAGTGAGGAAACGCCCTCACAAAAGTTGTTGCAGAATCTAAAAATTTTTTCATTCTGTATCCCAGATGAATCGCTCCCTTTTTTAGTTGATGTAAAAATTATATCACAATATATGTTTCAAGTCAATCAGAAATTTCAGAACATATGTACTTGACAGGCGTATAGTAATATGGTATAATTATAATATCAGAAAAAACGGAGGATTTTTTTATGTGGAATGACAGTAGTTATGCAGTTGCGGATATTTTTGATAATATTGAAAATACTGTCTTTCCGGCAGAATGTCCCGTATGCAGTAAAAGAACAGGACATATATTTTTCTACAGACACAGGGACTGTTATGGCGGAGCGTGGGTCTGGTGCAGTAACTGCCGGAGCAGTTCGCATACGTCCGGAAAAGTGCCGGACTGGTGGATAAATCCGGACTTTGTTGATTCCAGAAAATTAACAGCTTTGCCAGACGTTCTGGAAAAAGACAGAATCCATATTGACAAGTGGGTCAATATACTGACAGACAATATTATAACAGATTAAAGGGGGATTTGATATGATTTATGTTACAGGAGACATACACGGAGAAATTGACATCGGAAAACTTTCGTATAAAAACTGGAGAGAAAGCCGTGACCTTACTGAAAACGATTACCTTATAATTATGGGAGACTTCGGACTGCCTTTTCTTGACAGCGATGTTGATGAAAATAATCAGCCTGCGGACGGTGAATACCGTTACTGGATAAAGTGGCTGTCCAAAAAACCTTATACAATTCTGTGGGTAGACGGCAATCACGAAAATTTCAATTACTGGGACAGACAGGAAATTTCAGAATGGCACGGCGGAAAAGTCCAGATACACCCTCACGCTCCGAATATAATTCACCTTATGCGTGGAGAGATATATGAAATTGACGGTATGAGTTTTTTTGCATTCGGCGGAGCAGGTTCGCACGACAAAGAGTACAGAAAACCAAATATAACATGGTGGGAGCAGGAAGAAGCGACAGAATCAGAAATACTTAATGCACGGCGTAATCTCTCAAAGTATAATAATTGTGTTGACTTTATCCTGACGCATACTATGCCGTCCGAAATCAGCAGACAGGCTTTTGACCGGAAAAGCACGGACAAAACAGCTTGTTTTCTTGACAAAGTAATATCAGATGTAAATTATAATATGTGGTTCTGCGGACATTATCACCGGACGGCTTTTATAAGAAACGCAAATATATTTGTGTTATATAACGGCATATACAGTTTGGAAAAGTGCAGGGAAATACAAAAGGGGTGATGTTCAGTGAGTGCCGGAGTTGGCGGCGGTGCGGAGTATTATAATAGTCAACAGTAAAAAATTTTCCCCGAAAAAATCGGGTATCACATTTAATAAAAAGGAGAATGAAAATGAAAGAAAAATTCAGTATACCATTGAAGTACAAAGAGGGTACTTTCAGGGCGGAGGAAATTAAAAATTTCAGAGGAGAAGCCATCGATGTTGAATATCTTGGCTGTGGAGAGCTGTACAAATATATTGTACCAAAATATAACAGGGAAGTCGTTATTTATGAGAGGTCAGCAGATGACAATCCGATTGTCACGGCAACTTACGACAGCAACGGCGTTATAAAACACATAGAGTTACAGCGCAACAAAAGGACGGAATTAATGTACATCAACTTTCCGGACAGGGAAACCGCTAAAGAAAATATATGGCAGTATTCTTGTTTCTGGGGGGACTGGATTTCCGAAAAAATCCTTGAACGCAAAGAAAAAATTTCAAGATTATTCATTGACTATTTCTATGACGGTCAAGCAGTGAACTTTTTGGTAAATACATACACTCCGGAAGATGTGCGGAAAGTTATTGACGACTACAATAAATACATAGAATCAAAGGGCGAAAAATATAAACGCCGTTATTATCCGGTTGAGGACAGCAGTGGCAATTATTATCATGACAGAGAGATAATACCCGATACTGAAACTTTGCGGATAATGCTTTTGTGTACTGATAACGACTTTGCCGGAGAACTCTATGAATTTGCAGTATACGTCATGACAAACAGAATTAAAAATAACGTCCTTGACAAAATCGACAAGACGGAAGATTTCAAATTCATAGCAGAAGAATATGACTGATAAAATTTAACAAGGAGAATGAAATGACAGAGAATTTCAGTATACCGTTGAAGTACAAAGAGGGTACTTTCAGGGCGGAGAAAATCAAAGATTTCAGCGGTGAAACAATCAATCTTGAATATATAGGCTGTGAGATATTCCGCTATATATTGAGTGGACATTATGAGGAAGTCCGCATATATGGAGTTCCGGAAAATCCCGTTTTTACGGCGGCTTACGACAGCGACGGCGTTATAAAACACATAGAGTTACAGCGCAACAACAGAACGGAATTAATGTATATCAACTTTCCGGACAGAGAAACCGCTAAGGAAAATATATGGCAGTATTCTTGTTTCTGGGGGGACTGGATTTCTGAAAAAATCCTTGAACGAAAAGAAAAAATTGCACGTATTTTTATTGGATACTTTTATGACGGTGAAGCAGCAGACCAGTATGTAAATGTTTATACTCCGGAAGACGTTCAGAAAGTTATTGATAAATATAATAATGGTAATAATCCGGCTGATAAATTGGGAAATTATCCACACGATGAAGAGATATTACCAGATAATGATACACTTAGAATTATGCTTTTGTGTACAGATGATAATTTTGCCAATGACCTTTTTGAATTTGCAGTGTACGTTATGACAAACAGAATAAAAGAAAATATTCTTGACAAAATTGACAGAGCAGATGACTTCAAATTAATATTAAAAGAACATGACGGAATAGAACAAATTTTATAATAACAAAAGCCGCAGCATAATGACTGCGGCTGTTTTTCACGTAATTTTCACTGAAATTTTACCAAATTTTCACTAAATTTTCGTGTTTTTTTTTGTTTTTTTTTTTT
>CAMWRL010000080.1 GCA_947176685.1 uncultured Ruminococcus sp.
AACTTAATTAAATCTGAAAAATCCTATGAAGATGGTGATAAAATGAATAACGAAAAAATTATACATATCGCAGTTGTTGCGGCTGGCATTGACGAGGAATACCAGAACAATATAATAAGCGGTATCAACAAGTATACTCACGAGGGTAATGTCAATATATCGTGTTTTGCGTCATATGGCGGTACTCACCGTGATAACTGTACCGACAGCATCAGCAGTATTGAAGTATCATATTTTGCGGCATACGGCGGTATGCTCAAAAGCAAGAAGTTTGATATAGGTGAATACAGCATTTATAATCTGATAAATTTCAAGGCTTTTGACGGCGTGATACTTATGACAAATACTATATGCGATTCTGCTATCAAAGAAAATATTATAAATCGTGTCAGCGAATCGGGTATACCGGCAGTAGTGTTTGATTGTTCGGATTATCCGCAGTTGTATAACATCAGCATTGATAACAGTTCGGCAATGACCGAAATTATGAATCATGTGATTGAAGTCCATAACGCAAAGGTTATCAATTTTATTTCTGGTCCTCTGTCCAATCCGGAAGCCGCTGACCGTTATAATGCTTTTCTGGACGCTATGAATTCCCATAATCTCCTAGTTGAGGAAGAAAGAATATTCTTCGGAGAGTTCAGAAGTCAGGACGGAAGACAGGCTATAGAGGAATTTTTACAGTCGGGACTGCCTCTGCCGGACGCTTTCATATGCGCCAATGATGCTATGGCTCTTACAGCACTCTCAACCCTTGAAAAAGCCGGTTATAAAGTTCCGGACGATGTTATTGTCACGGGATTTGACAATACATACAACGCACGGAATTTCTGTCCCATACTGACGTCAGTTGACAGACCGCTTGTTGATATGGGTTATAAGTCTGTGGAAGTGATTCTTGACATAATAGCCGGTAAAAATCCTCCTAAAAATATATCCCTTGCGTCTTCTCCGGTGTTTACCGAAAGCTGCGGATGCAAAAAAGCTGATAACAGCGATTTGTACAGCTACAAGAAAAGCACTTACAAGAAAATCGAAAATATGAATGCCAGCATTTCAATGCTCAACAGGCTTATTGCAGGACTTGCGGAAACAGAAGAAATTGAAGAAGCTATGAACGTTCTTAGCAACTTTATTGAAGAACTGGGATGCGATAAATTCAGTCTCTGCCTTACGGAAAACTGGCAGGATACTATTGTTTCAGACCTGTCTATGATAGAAGCAACCAACAGTTATTCTGGATATATGATTGCTCCGTTGATATGGGAAAAAGGTGAAATCCGTTCATGCGGATATTTTCCAAGCAGAAATATGTTTCCGGAAGATACCAGAACAGGCGGAAATATAAATTATTTTCTGCCGCTGCACTTCCGTGAAAGGTGTCTGGGCTACTACATCATAACTAACAGTGATTTTCCTGTATACAGTCTGTTGTGCCACAGCCTTACGCTTAATTTAAGCAACTCGCTTGAAAATATACGAAAGCTGATTCACCTCAACAAGGCTATGGGCGAACTCAACCGCCTGTACGTCATTGACCCTATGTGCAACATCTACAACAGAAACGGTTTTATAAACCTTGCTGACATAAAATTCCGTGAGTGCGCCGACAGAAAACAGAAAGTTATGCTGACATTCATTGATATGGACGGTCTGAAATTCATTAACGACAACTACGGTCATAATGAAGGGGATTTTGCTATACAACGGATTGCAAGCGTGATTCAGGAAAGCAGTATGGACAGTATCTGTGCAAGATTCGGCGGTGATGAGTTCGTAGTATTTACTTCCGACGTTGAAGACGGTGATGACGAGGCTTTCAAAAGGCGTTTCAATATGAAAGCCGAAAGAATGAACGCAATAATTAAAAAACCCTATACGCTTTCGGCAAGCGTGGGAAGCGTAATAGTTACTGCTGATGAAAATGTTACTCTGTACAGCATCATAAAGCAGGCTGACGAAAAAATGTATGACATCAAAAGACAACGCCATAACTCCAGACGGGGTATGGAAAAATAATTACAATATGGTTACAGATACGTAAACCGCTTGACAAATTAAATAATCCGATATATAATAACTGCATATTATACGAAAGGACGGTGAACACCATGACAATCAGATATAATCTTCTCACAACCAATATTCACATCAAGCATGGGGTTTGCCTGTATATCTCCGTCCATTGAACGGATTCTTATGTATATAACGGCGTTCCTGCATTGTAGGAACGCCTTTTTTGCGTACAGGCAGACCGGAAAGGAAGTTATTATGATAATCCTCAACGGAAAATACAATTCAGCAAAAGTCTTTACAGAAGTAATAGACCAGAGTTCCATAGCTCAGATTATTGAACTTTGTAACCAGCCCGTCAGTGACGGCTCAAAAATCCGCATAATGCCGGACGTTCACGCCGGAGCGGGCTGTACAATCGGCACTACAATGACCATTACCGACAAGGCTGTTCCGAATCTTGTGGGCGTTGACATCGGCTGCGGTATGGAAACAGTACGTCTTAAAGAAAAGCACATAGAACTACAGCAGCTTGACAAGCTCATCTACAGAAATATACCGTCGGGCTTTTCGATAAGAAAAAAGCCTCACCGCTATATAAACAATATAAATCTTGCGGAGCTGTACTGCATTGAACACGTAAACCTTGACCGTGCGGAACTCAGTATGGGAACTCTCGGCGGCGGCAATCACTTCATAGAAGCCAACAAGGGTACTGACGGAAGTATTTATATAGTAATACATTCAGGGTCAAGGCATCTGGGAGTTGAAACGGCTAAATACTATCAGGAACAGGCATACAATAATCTGAATCGCAGTTCGCAGACGGACGTTGACGAACTTGTTGCCCGTCTGAAAGCTGAGGGCAAGTCCAGACAGATTGAGTCCGAAATAAAAAAACTCAAAAATACAAAGACGACTGATATTCCCAAACACCTCGCCTATACAGAGGGGAATTTATTTGACCGGTATATCCACGATATGAAGATAGTACAGGAGTTTGCACGGCTTAATCGTCTTGCAATGATGGACGAAATTATAAAGGGTATGGGACTTCATGTAACTGAACAGTTCACGACAATTCACAACTATATCGATACTGAAAATATGATTCTCCGTAAAGGTGCTATTTCGGCGCAGGAGGGCGAAAAAATTCTTATTCCAATGAATATGCGTGACGGCAGTCTGATATGTACCGGAAAAGGCAATCCCGACTGGAATTACTCCGCACCGCACGGAGCAGGCAGACTTATGTCACGTTCGCAGGCAAAGCAGACCTTTACAGTATCGGAGTACAAAAAGCAGATGCAGGGTATTTATACGACTTCTGTCAACTCCGGCACGCTTGACGAATGCCCTATGGTTTACAAGAATATGAACGATATTATTGACAATATCGGAGATACCGCAGAAGTAAACGAAATTATAAAACCCATATACAACTTCAAGGCAGGGGAGGAATGATATATGAATTTTGTGCCTTATGAAAAACTCAGCAAGAAAGAAAAGAAAAAAATTGACGCCCTGAAACGCCGTGACTGGTCGGGACTCAATCCGGTGACAAGGGTTGCAGAAGAAAACAGGAAGTATTCCCGAAAAGAAAAACATCCCGTAAGGTATGTTTAAACTTAAAGGCACGTTCTCCGGAACGTGCTTCTTTTTCGCAATATCAAACAAAAAATCACATAAAATTTCAACTAAAATCCGCAAAATGCAGAAAAATTGAAATCCGTCATAAAAGCTGGAAAATATTCTTGAAATAATTTTTGCAATGTGCTATAATTCCAAAGGTGAATATTAATTTTAAACAGGAGGTTGAATGCTTTATGGCAGCAGCACAGATTTTTGCCGTTGTGATATTCGTGGCGATGTTTGTACTAATCGTTATGGATAAGATTGAACGGCACTATGTAACGTTGGGCAGCGGAATCCTTTCACTTATAGTAGTGTTCGGTATCTGTATGCGCAACGGTGAAGCAGTCTGGAATATTTTAGCTTTAAAGGGGTTCGCAACCAAGGACTTCTGGTATCAGGTTACGGAAACCGAAAGCAAAGGTATTAACTGGGCTACAATTGTTTTTATTGCCGGAATGATGATAATGGTCGAGGGTATGGCTAAAGCCGGATTTTTCCGCTGGCTCTGTATGAAAATAGCCTTTATGGTCAAGTGTAAGACTATTCCGGTATTCGTGACATTTATGATAATGTCGGCAGTACTTTCGATGTTTATCGACAGTATAACGGTAATTATGTTTCTTGCGGCGGTAACTGTTGAACTTTCGCAGTTACTTAAATTCAATCCCGTGCCTATGATTCTTTCGGAAATCTTCTGCGCAAATCTGGGCGGTTCTGCAACTATGTGCGGAGACCCACCGAATATTATAGTAGGTACTTCACTGGGATACTCTTTCGGGGACTTCCTCACCAATACGGGACTTATTGCAGGAATATGCCTGATAGTTTCGATAATATTCTTCTACATAGTTTTCAAAAAAGAACTTGTTTCAGACAATGATAAAGAAATTGATATATCCAAACTTCCCAAGCCCAGCGAAGCTATCACAAACAAGCGTGACTTTATTGTAAGCAGTATTATTTTCGGATGTGCGGTGATACTTCTTGTAACTCATTCTGTAACACACCTTACTGTTGCTACAATCGGAACTTTTATAGCAGCTGTAACTCTCATAGCCTTTGCGAAAGATGCAGTCGGACTTCTTAAAAAAACCGACTATAAGACGCTTGTATTTTTTATAGGACTGTTCATAGTGGTCGGCGGTCTTGAGGAAACAGGCATACTTGAAATCATTGCGGACTTCATTGAAAAAATAAGCGGCGGTGACGCTAAACTTATGATTGTAATTATTCTCTGGGTGTCGGCAGTTGCAAGTGCTTTTGTGGACAATATACCGTTTGCGGCTACAATGGTTCCCGTTATTCAGAGCCTTGCCGAAACTTCCGGTATAGCTCTTCCAACACTTGCGTGGACTCTCTCAATCGGTACGGACATAGGCGGCAGTGCAACTCCGATTGGTGCTTCTGCAAACGTTGTCGGTACGTCGGTTGCGGCTAAAAACGGCTATCCGATTGGCTGGGGAAAATACTGCAAAAAACTTGCACCTGCTACCGTCATAGTACTTGCAATTTCGACAGTTTACATTTTTATGAGATACTTATAATACAGGAGGCTTTTTATGGGACAGCTTATTATTTCAGTCGGTCGTGAGTTCGGAAGCGGCGGTCGTGTAATTGCCGAAGCACTTGCCGAAAGATTCGGTATACCGATATATGACCGTCACCTGATTACGGAAGTCGCTGACAGGACGGGTCTTACTCCGGAAGAAATCGAAAAGTACAACGAAAATCCCAAAAAGAAAATCATTTCAAGACGGGTAAGAGGTTACAGCAACTCAATAGAGGACAATATAGCAGAAATGCAGTTCAGATTCCTGAAAGAGAAGTCCGACAGCGGTGAATCGTTCGTAGTAGTCGGAAGATGTTCAGAAACCAAATTAAAATCCAATCCGGCACTGGTTTCGGTTTTCGTTCTTGCCGATATGGAAGCAAAAGTAAAGCGTATTATGGAAGTATACGAACTTTCCGAAGATGATGCTATGGAGTTTATCCGCAAAAAGGACAAGAAAAGAAAACGTTATCACAATTACCACTGTTCCGGACACTGGGGCGATTCAAGACTGTATGACCTTTGTATAAACAGCAGTTGTCTGGGCATTGAAAAAACCGTTGATTACCTTGAAAACTACATCAGGGCAAGGACGGATATATAAAAAAATTCGGGTACATTGCTGTACCCGATATTTTTATTATCAGAGACTGTTTACGACGTAAATCATGTTGCCGCCATTGCGTTTAGCGTTATGCATAACGTTGTCCATTTTTAGAAGCAGTGAACTTACATTGAGACAATCATTCGGGAGATAGTGATAGATACTTCCCGAAGCCGTACATTGTACCATAATACTTTCGATAGTGACCGGAGTTGACATTGTGGCACGTATTTTGTCGGCGATTCTCTGAGCCTGACTGTCAGGCACGTTGTCGTGGAATATAAAGCAGAATTCATTGCTTGTAATGTTGTAGATTGTTGCGGAATCGCTGAACTCCTGAGTAAGCATTTCGCCTATAGCCGCAAGGTATTCGTCACCGAACTCATATCCGTATGTATCGTTGATAATGCGGAAGTTATCGATATCGAAAACGCCTATATTGAACTGGTCTGTTTCAAGTCTGTCTGAGAGGTCATCTTCAAGGGCATAACGGTTTTTCATACCGGTAAGGATATTTGTCATAGCAATATCCTGCACTTTCTGGTTGGAGCTTTCCAGCTTACGACCGGCGGCAGCAATCTGTCTTTCCTGCATCTGGAGAAGCTGCATACGGCGTTTAGTTGATTTTGCAAGATTATGTACGATTATTTCGCTGACTAAAAGTATCGCAAGCAGGAACAGGAAGCCGATACCAAAAAGAAGTGAGTTTCGAGCCATAAGTTTTTCAGCGTCATTCTTACCGATTTCAAGGGTTGCCATAATCATTTCAACAGCGGCGTTCTGGGTCGGGTGGATTTCCTGAAGATAAATACTTTTAAGCTGTTCAGGTTCAAGTCCGGCAAATACGTGTTCCAGTTCAAGCAGTTTGTTGTCGTATGATTCAACAAGAAGTTTTGCGTGGTTGTATCTTTTCTTTTCAAGGTCGGAATGCTGGATTTTTTCGTATTGTTTCATACTTTCCCTGATGTTGTCAAATGAGTTGTGGATATTGGTTACATTTGACATAGGGTTGCCCATATTGGAAACTATCATAAGTACTTCACGGTTTACTGTAAGCAGTTCTTCGCTTACGGTTGACATATGTTTGAGAGAGTTCATATTACGGTTGTAAACGTTTCTGCCGTTATAGAATACTATTGTACTGTTGACTATGTTGAGAGCCATAATTATGAAAATCATAATATAAGCAATGGTGAAGTTTTTCTGACTTTTTGAGCCTTGATAACCTTTGTTAGCCATTATTAAATTCCTCCATAAATTTTGTCGGGTTCATAATAAGCTGAATATCGCTGTTGTTTATATTGTCTTTTGTAACAAATGTGGCACCGGTATCGACAGAACCGGCGATATTCTGACCGTTTATCAGGTCGTTTGCGTATCTTACACTGATATAACCTGCGTTATAGGGATTCTGGAGTATGAATCCGTCAAGTACGCCGTTGTCCATATATTCATCGGAACTTTTTGAGCCTTCCTTGCTGTAGAATGAGTCGAATCCGATAACGTCAACAGAATCTGCCTTGCCGAGTTCGTCAACAGCCATACACGTACCGATTGTTGAACTTTGGCTGGTAGCAAATATCAATCCTATATCCGGATTGTCATTCATAAGTTTGAGAGCTGCCTCTTTTGATTCAAGGATATTGCCGTTGCCGTTTTCGGTTGCAGCAATATTGATGACATTTTCACCGGCATCTGCGTTGTAGCTGTCAATCTGGGATGTGAAGCCGCTTTTGCGTTCAATGGAGTTTGAAGCGGTCGGTAAGTGGATAACTATGCCGATACTGCCTTGTCCGCCCAGCAGGTCAGCAGCCTGTCTTGCGGCGATAGCACCGGCATATGTGTTGTTGGTGCTTATGCAGCAGGAACGTGCTTCTTCTCTGACGTCCGAGTCAATGGTCAATACTTTTACTCCGTTGCTCTGAGCCAAATGGAGAGCGTCTGCGAGTTCGTCGTCGTCCGCTGAGGGAGCTATTAT
>CAMWRL010000081.1 GCA_947176685.1 uncultured Ruminococcus sp.
CGTTAAAATCAAAGTGGCGAATCTTGCCGATGACTTGTCAAAATTCCAGAGCCTGATTGACAAAAATATGAGCTGCGACGTGGAAATCAAGTTCTATCCGTACAGCGATGAAACAGACTCCCTTGAATTACTGCACCTTGATATGATTTCCGGAGAAGAATTTGACGTTGTATACGCACAGACAGAAGATATTTATAAACTTATCAAAAGGGGTTATATGACAGACCTGTCACCGCTTATGGAGCAGTCCGAAACGCTGAAAAAGGAAGATTTCCTGCCTAACGTGTTAGCTGGACTGGAGGTTGACGGAAAAATACCTGCTATATGCAACAACTGGCAGTTATTTACTGCCGCCGCCAAAACCTCCAACGTCGGCGAAAATATGGAAAGCTGGACTCCGGCGCAGGCTTTTGAGGCATACAATAATATGCCCGAAGATATGAATTTTCTTTACATAGATTTCAAGGAATACGACACACTCAACTATTTTATGTCGCGTGTAATCGTTGATTCAGTGGACTACAAGAATAATACATGTAATTTCAGCGGTGCTTTTATGGAAACGCTCGAAAGAATCAATAATCTTCCGGAAGTTCCGAAATATGAACCGGACGAAAGTTCATTGGTTAACAATCACGCTCTTGTTAAGGATGTATGGCTTTTCGGCATAAACAGCACTCTGACACAACAGATTTATGTACCGTTCGGCGGTGAAGATATAACTTTCGTGGGCTATCCGTCCGAATCCGGCAAGGGCTATACTACGAACTGTTTTTCAATGTTTGCAATCCCTGAAACAAGTAAGCACAAAACGCAGGCTTATGAGTTTATAAGTTTCATGATAAACGACTACTTAACCAACGGCAATGGCGTATTTTACACTATGCCCATTACAGAAAGACATTTACAGATACAACTAAATGAAAGCAAATACAGCGGTTCATCAGTAAACTGTCCGCAGTATCTGCCAAACAGTACTGAACAGGTACAGATTTCGGAGGAGATACTCAACAAGGCTGTTGACTATATAAGGCGTGTTGAACTTGAGCCATACAAATCATCAAAAGTAGACAATATAATTTTTACGGAGTATCACAAGTGTTTTGCTGGAGAAACCACTCCCCAGAAGTGCGCCGATACTCTTAATGACAGAATATCCCTTTATTTAAGCGAAAATGAATAAATCATTAGACCTCCTCGGAAACTAAATCAAGATTGACAAATCGCATGAAAAGTGATACCATTGAGCAGGGTGATAAAATGGATTTTTACGGTAAAACAGTGAAATTGAGCGATAAAGATTTTAAACAGATCGTCGGCGTTAAAAGGGAGACATTTGATGCAATGGTAACGATTTTGAAGGAAGCATACGCAAGGAAGCCACGGAAGTGGAGAGGAGGACGAAAAAAGAAACTGACTATGGAGGAACAGCTACTGATGACTTTAAAATATCTTCGTCAGTATGTGACTCAAAAGGAGCTTGCATTTGAATTTGAGGTTGGTGAAGCAACCGTTTGCGATACGATCAGATGGGTAGAAGATACCTTGATAAAAGACGGAACATTTTCGCTGCCTGGGAAAAAAGTATTGCTTGAAGATGAAAGTATAGAAGTAGTGCTTGTTGATGTTACTGAATGTCCCGTTGAACGCCCTCAAAAAAACAAAGAAAATGTTATTCCGGCAAAAAGAAACGGCACACGATAAAAGCACAGGTAGTCGTTAACAGAGCAAACGGAATCATTATCTGTACTGCCGAAGATTATGGCAGGACTCACGATTTTCAACTTTATAAATGTACCATAGGAAGTCGCGTTCTTAACAGCATCAAGGAGCAAGCTGATAGTGGGTATCAAGGTATATCTGCGTTTCATCAAAATAGTGAAACACCCAGAAAAAAGCCCAGGGGCGGTGAATTGACAGATGATGAAAAAAGAGAAAACCGCCGTATCTCACATGAACGAATCCTCGTCGAAAACGTCAATGCCAAAATTAAGGTTTTTAAGATCATGAAATACCCCTATCGTAACCGCAGAAAACGTCATTGTCTGCGCTTAAATTTGATTTGCGGTATCATTAATTTTGAATCCCGAAATTAGTTTCCGAGGAGGTCTATTCTTTTGAGAGTTCCCAGAACGCAACGGCACTTGCGGCGGCAACATTCAGCGAATCAACGCCGTCTGCCATAGGGATTTTGACAGTATAATCGCAGGATTCTATTGTTGACTGCTTGAGTCCCTCGCCCTCATTACCCAGTATAACGGCGGTTTTTTCCAGACATTTCAACACCGGACTGTCTATATCAAGTGTGTTGTCGTGAAGTGCCATTGCAACTGTTGTAAAACCATATTCTTTTAATTTACTGATATAATTATCATCTTCAAAGTACGTCCACGGCATTCTGAAAACCGTTCCCATACTGACACGCACCGACCGTCTGTATAAAGGGTCACTGCTTGCCGGTGTAAGCAATACTGCTTCAACTTTCATTGCCGCCGCTGAACGCATTATTGCACCTATATTGGTTTGATTCATAATGTCCTCCAGAACGGCTATTCTTGTTTTATTTTGCAGTACCTCCCCGACTGCCGGAAGCTTTTTTCTTCTCATAGCGCACAACATTCCCTGCGTGAGTTTAAAACCCGTGATTTCCGTTAATACATCGCTGTCCGCCGTATAAACGTCAATATCTCCCAGACGTTCAATAATGTCACTTGCCTTGCTGATATACTTTCTTTCGGCAAGTGCGGAAAGAGGTTCATAGCCTGCGTCAAGCGCAAGCCGTATTACCTTTGGACTTTCCGCTATGAAAATTCCCTGCTCCGGTTCAAAATAGCGTTTAAGCTGTATTTCGGAAGTTATTGTATATGGTATGAGTTCCGGAATATCAAGTCTGTCTGTTTCAATTATCCGCATTTTTTCCTCCCGTAAGCGTTATTTCAGCCTTTGAGCTTTCGTCATCACGGATTATTCCGCCGACTTCCGGTACAAAAATATTTCCGCTTCGGGGATTCTTTATGCTGATTACCGGAGTTGTTATATATGCTTCAACGTCCGACTTCTCAAAGCACAAATCCGTATCAATCATTTCGCAGTTTATAAGCTTCAGTCCTTTGCAGTAACATAACGGCTGTGTACCTATAATTTTGCAGTTCTCAAACGTTATATTTTCGGAATACCATGCTAAATATTCGCCCCTGACAATACTGTTGCGGATTGTTATATTTTCGGCGTGCCAGAAAGCGTCTTTTGTATTGAGTTCGCAGTTTTCAAAAACTGAATCTTTTATGTACTGGAAAGAATATTTTCCGTTGAGAGTGACTCCGCTGAAATTCAGTCCGCACGAACGCATCATAAAATACTCGCTTTTAACGTTGCAGTTATTCATAGTTATGCTGTTGACAGACCAGCCGAACTCCGGCGAAATAATGTCGCAGTTATTCATTGTCACGTCCGAACACTCACGCAAAGCCTTTATGCCGTGAAGCTTTGAGTTGTTTATTTCTATATCCGCAGAGTACCACAATGCCGCACGGCACAAATCTGTCATTTCAGTGCCGGATATTTTCAGTTCCGTATCGTGCCAGAACGGATAACGGAGGTTACAGTAACATCCCTCAACCTGTATATTGCGGCTTTCTTTCAAAGCACTTTCGCCGTCTTCCTCTCCGTCAAACGAGCAGTTTTTAAGAATAATGCCATCACTGTTATACAAAGCCCTTTCTTCCCCGAAAGTCATATTTTCAATAATTTTCATAATATAATTGCTCCTTTCAGTCTGTTATTGATGAGCCTATAATTACAAATCTCATCATATGCCTGTCGTAAATACTCCACATAATAGCACCCAGACAGTCATTTCCGTAATCAAAATAATTTGAAAAACCGTCATTCCAACTGTAAATTTCAAGGTCTTTCCGGTAACACGCCGGAAAAAGCAAATGATTTACTTTCCGGAAATCCTCTGCCGTATACGGTACGGAATAAGGCATACAGTCAGAATTTAAAAAAACATCGCTGTACGTCCAGTCATGATAAACCATTCTTTTCGGACTTATTATAAAAAAGTTTTCAGTATCACATTTTTCGCAGCGCATCTTGCTTTCGTCAACGTAAAACTCAGGAGGATTAATCATATTTCCGACACGTTTCCTTGAATTTAAGGCTGAAACAGCTGTTATTACTGCCTCTTTGTGAGAAACCTCACCTTTATAATCTTCGTCTGCTGACAGAATCACATAATCAAGCAGACATTTATCATACTTTTCGATATATTTGTAAAAAATATCATCAGTAAGCTCTTTCACAATATCAATGTTCCTTTCCGTATATAGTTGAATCAAACCATACACAACTGATTTTATGCTATATATAACCAAATTTTAGCATTTTATGCTTTCAGCGGTGTATAGTTTAAGGTTTTTTCATAATCCTTTCATGTAAAAAAATTTTTATGAAGGTTTTTAAAAACAAGGACAAACTATACACACTATACATTATTTTACATTTTTTCCAGAAATTTGTCAATATGCACTTTATCGCATTATAATTAAAGTATTGACAAACAAAAAAATACATGTATAATATAAACTGGAGGTGTTTATAAACATGAAAAAATTAAAAAAAACTATAGCATATCTGCTTGCACTGACATGCTGTTTTTCGGTTACGGAGATTGTTCACATAAATAACTGCTGTTCCGTAACAGCACATGCCGAAACAGAAAAAACTTATGAAAACTGGTCTTATATCGTTTACGACAAAATAGACGGCGTATGTGATACTCCATGCATTGAAATCACAAAATTCAATGCAAGCGGACATTGGGACGCATATATTCCAGAAAAAATTGATGGTCTGCCGGTCGTAAGCGTTTCCGGAGTTACTTTTTCACAAAATCTTGTTTCCAGACTTAATATTCCGTCTTCAGTAAAGCGTTTCGACAAGGACTTTTTACGTTATCTGAGGAGCAGTTGTCTTATAATCATTGACAATGAATTTGAATTTTCCATGAATTTTTCCGGAAATTCTTCATCTACATCGGGTCAGTACAACTCCGACAATATGACACTGGAAAGTTTTTCGCTTACTTATGTATATCCTCCCCATAACGACGCAAACAATAAAAAAGTCATTAAGGACATAGAAATCCCTGAAACAGTATGCGGATTTCCGGTAACATCTATAGAGCCGAGAGCTTTTGCAGACAATCAGAATATCAGGTCTGTAAAAATACCTGATACGGTAGAATATTTCGGAAATAGAATATTTGCAAATTCTTCATTGCAGTCTGTAAATATTCCCAAGTCTTTAAAAGTGCTTCCGAGCAAGACTTTCCTGAACTGCGAACAACTTAAATCAGTTGACTTTCCCGAAAATCTCATTGTTGCAAAAGACGCTTTCTATGATTCCGGTTTTAAAGTTCCGAACAATTTAATATTATCAAGTAATACAGCTATTGAAAATTCGCATCATGCAGTTTCTTATAATACTTCCGACTATTCTGTAAAAGTATCTTATGATGATAACAACAGGTGCTATACTTCACAGATTACATACGATAATCCGGACTACCTTTTAAATAAATCTGATTTGGTAATTCCGGAATATGAAAACGAAATCCTTGTAACATCAGTAATTTTCAGTTTTTATCCTGCCGTGTCAGACACTGAAATAAATCTTGATTCAATATCCTATCCGTCCACAATAACCAGCATAGATAATTTCAACGCTTATACAGAATCAAATTCAATAAGAGTCAAAAAAATAATCATAAACAATGAAAACTCTATAATAAATCAAAATGCTTTTAAGAATAATACTGATATTGAAGAAGTCATAATCAACAGCAGCTGCAAAATAAAAGACAATGCCTTTTATGGCTGTACAAACCTTAAAAAAGTAACTTTCATCGGTGACAACCCCGTTATAAAGATTGAACATGACGCTTTCAGAAAATGTAATGCACTCGAAACAGTAATATTTCCGGAAAATATGACCGCAGATTTCCAAATAGACGCTTTCAGGTACTGTTCGGCACTCAAAAAACTGAATCTCAGCGGAAAAATAAATGTAAGCTCCCACGCTTTCAGGGAATGCGACGGTCTGGAAACTCTGACGCTGAACGGTGATATTACTTTAAATACTGACGCATTTTCCGGCTGCGGCAATCTCAGCAACATAATAATCGACAAAGACAAAGCTATAAACGGCAGTGCTTTCAACGGCTGTCCGAATCTGCTGAATATAAATTCTGTTCCTGTTTTTAATACGGATAAGGGTGTATTCAATGCAGAAATAAATGATTTTGTCTTCAGCAACTTCAACAGCGCTGACGATGTGGGCTTCATAAATCTGTACATTATGGAACAAGCCAATAAATTTGTAGAAAAATACATAACAGATGATATGTCGGATATGCAGAAAATAAAAACCGTTCATGACTGGATATGCGAAAATACGTCATATGATTCTGACAATGTATCCGCTCGTAAGAATCACAATGATGCTTCTGTATTCATGAACGGCACGTCTGTATGTGAAGGTTATGCAAGAGGCTATAATATTCTTCTGAACGCCTCCGGAATTGAAACATACTATCTGCTTAGTGACAACCATGCATGGAACGTTGTCAGACTTGGCGGACACTACTTCCATAGTGACACCACCTGGGATGACGGCGATATTGTTAATTATGACTGGTTTCTGAAATCTGACAGCGAAACTCTGTCTGAAACAGATTACCATTCAGTATGGAATTTCCGTACACCGTCCACACTGCACAACTTCCAGAAAGAAACGCTTCCGGAATGCAGATACAGTATGGGCGACATCAACACTGACGGCAGTATAAATATAGCTGACCTTGTTACGCTTAACAAATATCTTACAGGACGTTCTCCGGTCAGTGCAGACGATATTGTACTGGCTGACCTTACTTTTGACGGTGTGACAGATGTATTTGATTTGGTTTGCCTGAGACAGCTTTTACTGAAAAAATAACAAAACAGCGTCACGGATTTACAAATCTATGACGCTGTTTTTTTCAGTCGTAAATAAAAAAATTCCAGTCTGTTGCATTATTCCACACAGGCTTTATTTTTTGCTGTAAGATAGTTATACACAAATTCGATAAATGTTATAGTCATTTAGTTGCAAACAATGAAAGCTGATTATTATTATCACACAATCCCAGAAATATTTCTTTTGCATCCTGATAGCCCTGTGCCTTTATCTGCTTTTCAAGCCATTTTAAATCAAGTCCCATTCTTTTTAAATTTTCACCCATAATACGTCCGTCCATTATGACCTCTGTATTAATATGGTCAGGTTCGGGCTTCAGTTCGATATCGGCTGGAGTAACCGGACGGCTGACACTTTTAGGCAATATGGTTAATTTCCCGTTGTATTCAAAAACCGCAGTCTGAATATCATTCAAGTCAAAATAACCCTGTTCCCGACACATTGTCAGAAATTCGCTTAAATCCAGTTTTGCTTTTTTCATATTTTTACGATAAATCTTTCCGTCATTCATCAGTATGGTGGGAGAACCATTAACATATTTCCGCAATTTCGGAAACTTATTAGTAACCAGACTAAGTCCGACAGCAATCATACCATAAATCAGCATAGCAGTCAAAGATTTCCAAGGGGTTTCAAGGTCGGTAGCAAGTTCAGCGGCAATTGAACCGATTGTAATTCCGTTAATATAATCAAAAAAATCCAGTTGTGCCACTTGCTTATGTCCCATAATTTTTGCTATTAGAAATAACGATATTAC
>CAMWRL010000082.1 GCA_947176685.1 uncultured Ruminococcus sp.
TTACTATGGTTATATTCTAACATCATTTCAGAAGTTTTTGAACTTGAAAAAACAGGGATTTTCCATTAAAAAAACGACAAGAAAATCCGGCAGATTCATCTGCCGGAGATATTTTAATTTATAAATATCAGTGAAAATTCCGCACCTTTATCGGGTTCGCCGTAAGCTGTCACTTCACCGTTATGACGTTTCATTATGCGGCTTACAAGGGCAAGTCCCACACCGCTTCCCTCAAATTCTTCTTCTGAGTGAAGCCTTTGGAATACCTGAAAAAGCTTGTCAGCATATGCCATATCAAAACCTGCCCCGTTGTCTTTTATTTTGATAATGCGTTTATTCTGGGTTACGTGACCGGAAACTTCAATAACAGCCGTTTTCCGTCCGGATGTGTACTTTATGGCGTTTGCAAGGAGATTTTTAACGACTGCCTGCAACAGTACAGGGTCGCCCTTTACTTCTGGAAGCTCTCCGCAGCGGAAATCAATGTCACGTTCGGGGGACAGGTCGTGCAGTTCCCTGAAAGTTGTCTGAATAATTTCCCTTATGTCAACCATAGTCATACGTGGCTTAATATTGCACATTTTTGAAAAGTCAAAAAGTCTTTCAATCATTGTTTTCGTCTGGGTGGACTTTGAAATAATCATATCCATTATATTGGAAACATCATCATTTTGTACACCGCTGAGTTCCTGACCGAGCATTTCAATAAGCATATTTATTATATTGAAAGGTGCTTTGAGGTCGTGGGAAACCGCCGAGCAGAATAAATTGAGTTCATTGTTGGCAGAGGCGAGTTCTTTTTGCTGCATTGAAATCTGTAAATGAGTTCTCACACGGGCGAGGTATTCCTCTTTTATGAAAGGTTTTTTTACATAGTCGCAGCCGCCCAATGCAAAACCCTGCTGTATAGTTTCCGGACTTGTTTCGGCGGTCAGGAAAATAACAGGTATATCTTTTGTGTTTGGATTTTCCTTGAACATTCTGCAAAGTGTAAGTCCGTCAATATCGTCCATTTGTATGTCAAGCAAAATAAGGTCGGGAATTTTTTTTTCAAGAAATTTAAAAGCCGCTTTACCGCTTGTTGCCGCAAAAACCCTGTAACCCTCAGCTCTCAGTATAGTACCGGAGTAGGCTACATGGTCGGGCATATCATCAATAACAAGAATTTCTGCATAATTGATAGTCATTGTATTATCTCCTTAACGTCCGTCAAGCCTTGCTTTGAAGCGTGATGGTGTTTCACCGGTTATTTCCTTGAAAATCTTCGTGAAATAGTCCACGGAAGAATAACCCAGTATATCGCTTATTTCGTAAGCCTTGTAATTTCCGGTACGCAGCAGTTTTATGGCGTAAGCGACTTTGATTCGAGAGTATACTTCGTTAAAGGTCATATTAAAGTGTTTTTTAAAAATTTTTCCGAAGTAGTCCTTGCTGTAACCGTAAGATTCTGCAACATCATCAATGGTGAAAATCTGTCCGAAGTGTTCGGAAAAATACAACGCTGTCTGGTGTACGAACGGACTTTCATCGGGGTCGATTTCCAACTGTCGGAACACTTCAGTAACAGATTCGTCAATTTTTTCTGTTTCAGCATTGGCTTCAATGTGGGCTTTCAGACGTTTAAGGACTTCTGAAAGTTTCTTTTCGTCAACGGGTTTGAGCAGGTAGTCAAAAGCTCCCAGTATAAGCCCCTGTCTTGCGTACTCAAACTCATCATATGAGCTTGCAAAGATAACAGGTATCTTGTTGTCGCTTTCCGAAAGTTTCCGGAGCATTTCTATACCGTCCACAAAAGGCATTCTTATGTCAGTGAAGATAAGGTCAAATGAATGCTTTTTGAGAATTTCCAATGCATCTTTACCGTTGCTTGCCTGTTTTGCAATAGTAAAGCCGCATTCTGTCCACGTTTTCATTTTAGAGTAAATAAACCTCAGTGTTGAGTCGTCCTCAACCAGCAGTACATTATACATAAAGCACCTCCATATTTTCAGAAATCCAAAGGAAATCATAATCAAGTACAGCTTTTTCAAGTTTTTCAAAAGAATCTTTTTTCATATTGTCGGAAAAGCTTTGTTTGTTTTCCGTAAAGATGTCAACTGCTGATATGTCAAATTCCGTACACAGTTCAAAAAATTCCGACCAGATTTCAGAAAAACCGGTTCTCACGGGTACTGCACGGGTTGTATCTGATTTCAGACAGGCTTTCAGTTCAATAATAGTTTTGTCCCATACTTCCTCAAAAGTATCGAAACTGTCAGGATAGTCCTTTTTAAGTTCGATGTTTACACGACAGGCGATATTGTACAGTTTCTTACAGAAAAGATTTCCTGAAATACCTATTATATTATGCAGGATTTCACGGGCAGGGAGGTATTTTCCGGAAAATATGTACTTTGCTAAAATTCCGCAGTCGTTTTCGTGAGCCGAAAGAAACTGTTTTATAAGTCTCTGGACGGTATCAGCGTCATTGAAAACCGCATACAGTGCGTCATAATCAAAATACTTGTCTGTGGAAGTGTTTCCGGAAACGTTATTTATACTGATGTAGTTCTGCAATAGCTGGTTAAGTTCATCGGGCTGGAGGGGTTTGGACAAATGACCGTCCAGCCCGTTTTCGGAAATTTTTCCTTCAATTTCGGAAATATCGTCAGCCGTAAGGGCTATTACCGGAACAGTCCTGTCAAATTTTCTGATAAGCCGTGTAGCTTCATAGCCGTTTATTTCGGGCATATGAATGTCCATAAATATCATGAAGAAATTGTTTTCCTCAGCCATACTGACAGCTTCAGCACCACTTGAAGCAGTCCGGACAGTTATTCCGTAGCTTTCAATCATAGCTTTCTGGATTTCGGCATTTATTTCGTTGTCATCAACAAGCAGGATTTCCATATTCTATCAACTCCGTTCATATTATATTATTAATTATACCAGTCCGTGCGTTTTTGTCAAGTGATTTGTTTTGAAAAAATCCGGTACAGGAATATCCTGCACCGGATTTTTTACTGTTCTTCTCTGAATTTTCTGATTGTACCGGCGGTTACTGCATAATCTTCACGGACTTTCACGGCAAGTTCATCGACAAGTGCTGTATCCGGATTGTCGTTTCTGAGAGCTTCTGTTATAAGGTGACTGGATTCGTAAAGTTTTGTAAACGACAGGTTCTGGCAAAGACCCTTGATTGTATGAGCCGCCATAAAAGCCGCTTTGTAGTCAGAATTTTCAATAGCTGTCATTAACTGGTCATAGCTCTTGTCATCAAGAAACTTGAATATGAATTTTATAACCATAGTTTCACGGGGGAGTCTTTTCATAACGTCATTGTAATCGCCGATTATGCTGTAGCATTCCTGTAAAGTCACTGTATTATTCTCCTTAAATCTGAAATTTTTCCTATAACTCCTGTGTATCCGGAAGAGTCATTTTCCCACATAGTATGCGCAACTATTCTGCCCGACATTCTGCCGTTTTCTGTTTCAAGAATAATATCGCTTTCAATATCGGGATTGCTGCGGTCAGCAGTATTGAGTTTGTTTCTTAAATCATTTATATAGGGATTATTTATGATACACTTGTCCCTGCCGCCGATATTCAGGACAGTCCGTTTACTGCCTATAAGGTTCGCACCCCATTCGGAAATTACTGCAATACAGGTGCGGCAGTCATAGTCAAACTGTAATTCTTCAACGTATCTTGCAAAGAATCTTGATTTTTCACGTTCTCTTTCAATCTGCTTTATGGGATTGATTAAATAGTCCGTTTCATCACATCTTATAAGTTCGTCAACAATATTCTGCAACTGGACTTCCTGCATCTGTTCAGTTGAACGTATCTGAAGTTCGTTTATAATATCGGCGTGACTTTCTGTAAGGCATTCCATAAGCAGCGGACTGAACTGACCGCATTCGCCGTTTACAATCATCTGGAAAGCTTTGTCATGTGAAAAGGCTTTTTTATAACAGCGTTCACTTGTGAGAGCGTCATAAACGTCAGCCACTGCAACTATCTGGGCAGAAATGGGAATTTCCTCACCCTTGAGACCATCCGGATAGCCTTTTCCGTCATAACGTTCGTGATGCCAGCGGCATATTTCACGGGCGACCTTGACAAGCGGGTCATCTTTGTATATGGGGATTTCCTCCAGAAGTGACGCACCGGTAGTTGTATGGGTTTTCATTATGTCGAACTCTTCCGGAGTAAGTCTGCCGGGCTTGTTGAGTATGGAACCCGGAATACTTATTTTACCTATATCGTGCAGTGCTGAAGCTATCGTTATAAGCGAGATGTCTTTCTGGGTAAGGTTGTATTTGTTGGTTTTCTGGGTAAGCTTCTGTAACAGCAGGCTTGTTATTGCAAAGATATTGAGTACGTGCATACCGCTTTCGCCGTTGCGGAACTCCACAATATGACTGAGGATATTAACCATCATATTGTTGTTTTTTTCCTTTTCGTAAACCTGTTCAATGATTATGCTGATAAGTTTTTTGTGCTTTGCGTGAAGTGCAAGGGTATTTGTCACACGCCTGCGGACTACTGCAACATTGAACGGACGGCGTATATAGTCAGTAGCTCCCATTTCGTAGGCACGTTCTATAAAAGAATCATCATTTTCAGACGAAATCATTATAACAGGAACGTCATTTATAAGGTCATTTTCGTTCATCATTGCGAGAACTTCAAAGCCGTCCACTTCGGGCATTATGATGTCGAGCAACATAAGGTCTATAGAAGAACCGTATTCACGGACTATCTTCATAGCCTGAAAGCCGTCTACAGCTTCAATTATGTCAAACTCATCTTCAAGCATATCAATCAGAAACTCCCGGTTGACAGTGCAGTCATCAACGATTAAAATTTTCTGTCTGTTTTTTTCGTGCATAAATATCATTCCTTTTTGTACAACAGAAATACTTGTTTTATATCATTGTAACACATATCAGGATTTTTTTCAACATCTTTTCAGGATTTTTTTCAGACAAAAATATAAATAGTTCCGAAGTCAAGATTCATCATAGTAAAGGCGGTTATATCGGCGGTGCAAATCCTGCGGCGTGGAAATTCAGGAAAATCCATATCACAAGCCGGTCTGTCAGCGTAAAAATTGATAATACCGACTGACCGGATTCTGTAGTTGTAGCGCAAGTCTTTTATGATGTTAACCCACCTGTCAGCGTCAATAAGATAATTTTCGTTTGTTTCGGTTATAGTTCGGTAGTAGGTATCAAATCCCCATATTTTTATGCATTCTTCCATGTCCGTGTAAAGACCGAGAATCTGTTCATAACGACCGATTCCGGTATTAGCGATTGTTGCGTACAGGTCATAAAAACGTTCGTTCTTTTCAAGCGACCTGCTGAGAGTGGGATTTTCTACCGGTATAAGCTGAAAACCATATTTCTGACGTATATTGTCAAGAATATTTTCCGTAACTTCTGCGGAAATAATTACTCCTATGCGGTTGCTCAATCGTATTTCCCCTTTCTGGAAAAGGTGCAGTAACCTCAAATTATATTAATCGGTATCTTAAAAAATATCACAAGTGTATTATAGCAGTTTTTAACAGAAAAGTCAACCTTTTGAGGGAAAAATTAGTCAGATAATTGACATAGGCTGTATATTCTGGTATAATAAATATAGAATTACCGAAAAATTAAAAAAAAGGAGTTTTCAGAAAAATGAAAATAATACATTTGTCTGACCTGCACATAGGGTTGAAGTGGTTCAACCGCAGTATGCTTGACGACCAGATATACATATTGAAACAGATTTCCGGAATCATAGAGGAAAACAAACCCGATGCAGTGGTTATTGCCGGAGACATCTATGACAAGGCAATGCCTTCGGCTGAAGCTGTAAAGGTTTTTGATGAATTTATTTCCGGACTTTCCGCAAAAGTCCCCGATACTGAAATTATGGTCATAAGCGGAAATCACGACAACGCTCAGCGTATAAACGTGTTCCGGAGAATACTTTCCGGACATAGAATACATATGATTGGTACACCTCCGAAAAGTCCGTCAGACCATATTGAAAAAATAACCCTCCGTGACAGTTACGGAAATGTAAACTTTTATCTTCTGCCTTTTATAAAGCCGTCTATGGTACGTCTGATAGTCAACAACGAGGAAAATAACGTTTCCTACAACGAAGCTGTACATGCGGTTATTGAACGTGAAGATATAAATACAGACGAAAGAAATGTTATAGTAAGTCATCAATTTTATCTGCCGTGCGGACAGTCTCCGAAAGATGTTGAACGTATGGATTCGGAAAGAGTCACCGTCGGCAACATTGACGCTGTATATGCGGACGTTCTGGAAAAATTCGACTATGCGGCTTTGGGACACATTCATAAACCGTCAGCCGCAGGAAACGAAAACTTCCGGTACTGCGGTACACCGCTGGCGTGTTCGATAAGCGAAGCCGGACAGCAGAAAGGCGTTATAATGGTTGAACTCGGCGGAAAAGGAAACGTTAAAACTACAGTAATACCGTTGAAACCTCTCCGTGAAGTGCGTATTATAAAAGGCACATTGGAAGAAGTATTGAGTCAGGGCAGTGACGATTATGTAAGTGTAGTCGTGACCGACAGTCAAAAACACACTGACATTTCAGCCAGTATCAGTGAAGCTTTTCCGAATCTTCTTGAAATACGCCGCAAGGTCAGACAGACTTCAAAAAATTCCAAACAGTACAGTGCAGACAACGGAATGAATGTATTTGAGTTGTGCAGATACTTTTTGCAGGACTCAAACGAAAGCGAAAATAAAATTCTGCGTGACGTTATAAACCATATACAGGAGGACGATTATGAAACCTATTAAATTAACAATGCAGTCATTCGGTTCTTACGGCGGCAAAACCGTTATTGACTTCACAATACCCGAACAGAATTTATTTCTTGTTACAGGTGATACGGGTTCGGGTAAATCAACGATTTTTGATGCTATTGTCTTCGCACTGTATGGTGAAACAAGTTCAGGTACTAACAAGAAGTCCGGCAAAGAGTTACAAAGTCAGTTTTCGGAAAAAGACTCTTTTGTAGAGCTGGTTTTTACGGAAAAGCACGGCAATGAAACCAGACAATATATTGTAAAGCGTGAACCGAAACAAACAAAAGTTTCGGCAAGAGGCAGAAAGTCGGACGTAAGCGAAAAAGTTACTCTGATATTGCCGGACGGCACTGCGGTGTCTCAGAAAGAAGCAAATGCAAAATTAAGTGAAATAGTTGTACTGACAAAAAGTCAGTTTATGCAGGTATCTATGATAGCACAAGGGGAGTTTATGGAGTTTCTGCGTGCAAGCTCCAATGAAAAGAAAAAAATACTCCGTAAGCTTTTCAATACAGAAATCTTTGAAAGAATCGTGGAGGAACTCAAAAACCGCCGTAAACTTGTGTCTGAACAGATAAAGCTTATCCAGAATATATGCCGTACAGAAGCCGCACATATAGTTATTCCGGAAAACTATGAAAACGCCTGTTTTATGAACGGATTGAAGCAAAGTTTTCTGACGGACGAAATTTCCGCCAGCAAGCTGGAAAGCCTTACTGAAAATCTGAAAATTTTGTGCAGCGATATGGAAAAAAGGAAAGTTTCAGCAGAAAAAGAGTACAACAAGGCTCTGGAAAACAGCGTGGAAAAACGTGACAGTCTGAAAGATGCACGCAGTCTGCTGAAAATGTTTGAGGAAATGGAAAGGGCTGAAAAAGGTCTTGCGG
>CAMWRL010000083.1 GCA_947176685.1 uncultured Ruminococcus sp.
CAATAATATTAGTAATTCAAACTGTTGCTTTAATACTTTCGGTTGTAACAACAGAAAAAAAGTTGTCTGATAATTTCGATATAAAATAAAAAGAACAAAAATATAATTAAAAAATAAAACTTCCGCACTGTTTTACGGCAATGCGGAAGTTTTTTGTATTTTGCGTGTTAGTTTTTTCGTATTATTCTACTATGATTTCGCCTGTATTAAGGTATATTGAAAAATACTCCGGTAAATTGTCCAGACTGTTCAAAGAAATTATAACAGACTGATTATTGTCAAAATCAAAACGTATATAATTTTCGTCATATTCTATACCAAAGATTTTGCAGTTTACTATTGAATCAGATATATCTGAATTGACATATATATTGATAGTTCCCTTATCGGTTAAAATCTGACAATAATCATATATATGATTTATTCCGGTAATTTTAGCACCGGTCAGCTTTTCAAGCAGCATAATCAAAGCAGGTCTGCAATTTCATAAATGAGTTTTTCGGACTTTTCCCAACCCAGACACGGGTCTGTAATGGACTTTCCGTAGATGTTTTCACCGATTTTCTGACAGCCGTCCTCTATATAGCTTTCAATCATAAGACCCTTGACAAGCTTTTTGATGTCATCGCTGTGACGCATACTGTGAAGTATTTCCTTGGCAATACGAATCTGCTCATTGTACTGTTTGCCGGAATTTGAATGATTAGTATCAACGATAAGCGCAGGATTGAGGAGATTTTTCTGTGCATATATATCCGACAGTCTTATTAAATCCTCATAGTGATAGTTGGGGAATGAATTGCCCCTGTCGTCAACATATCCACGCAAAATAGCGTGTGCATAAGGGTTTCCGTCGCTCTTGACTTCGCAGCCCCTGTAAATAAATGCGTGTGAATGCTGTGCGGCAGTAATGGAGTTCATCATTACAGAAATGTCTCCGGCTGTGGGATTTTTCATACCTACCGGAATAGTTACACCGCTTGAAACAAGTCTGTGCTGCTGGTTTTCAACGGAGCGTGCGCCGATTGCAATATACGAAAGCAGGTCATCAAGATAGCTGTAGTTTTCGGGATAGAGCATTTCGTCAGCACTGGAAAAGCCTGTTTCTTCAAGGGCTTTCATATGAAGCTGTCGTACTGCAATGATACCGCTTTTAAGATCTGGCATACCTGTAGGATTAGGCTGGTGAAGCATTCCTTTGTAACCGTCACCGGTAGTACGGGGTTTTCCGGTATAGATTCTCGGAATTATAAAAATCTTGTCCTTTACTTTTTCCTGAACTTCTCTCAGGCGTGTTATATAGTCAAGAACGCTGTCTTCTTTGTCTGCGGAACAAGGTCCTATAATAAGAATAAATTTATTTGATTCTCCGCTGAAAATCTTTTTTGCTTCCTCGTCACGTCCGGACTTTATTTTAATAAGTTCCTGTGAAAGCGGATGTTCGGCTTTGATTTCTGACGGGTGCGGCAGCTCCCTTATAATATTCATCATATTTAAAAACTCCTTTTTTATATTATTCTGTAATCCAGTCCGTGCCGTATCTGAGGGCTAACTGGTCACATAAAACAAGTGCGGTCACGCTGTCAATGACAACTCTTGCACGGTGAATTATTGCGGGGTCGTGACGACCTTTTATCTGTAATTTGGTTTCCTGCATGGTGTTGAGGTCAATAGTGTCCTGTTCCTTGTAAATGGACGGTGTAGGCTTTACGGCAGTCCGGAAAACTATCGGCATACCGTTGGTTATACCGCCTAATACTCCGCCGTTGTGGTTGGTTTTGGTGTAAACTTTTCCGTTGTCGGAATAATAAGAATCATTTGCAGTACTTCCATATTTTTCGGCAAGCTCAAAGCCGTCGCCGAACTCAACGCCCTTTACAGCCGGAACGCTGAAAAGTATATGAGCAAGTACGCCTTCTATAGTATCAAACCACGGTTCGCCCACGCCTGCCGGAAAACCGATTACAGCAGTTTCCAGACGACCGCCCACACTGTCGCCGTCGTTTCGTGCGAACGCTATTCTTTCAGTCATTAACTGTCCGGCGGCTTCGTCCAGTACCGCAAACTCAAGATTATTGAGTTTATCAATATCTTCCGCAATATTTCTGAAATCCCTGTCACGCACTCCGGCACACGAAAGTATATGAGTACCGATATAGATATTTTTTTTGCAGAGGGCATTTATAGCGATTGCTCCGGCGGCAACAAGTCCTGCGGTTATTCTTCCGGAAAAGTGTCCGCCGCCCCTGAAGTCCTGAAAACCGTGATATTTCATTTGTGCGGTGTAGTCTGCATGTCCGGGACGGGCTTTATAAGCAAGTTCTCCATAGTCTTTGCTTCTGGTGTCCTTGTTTTCGATTATAAGAGTAATCGGCGTACCTGTAGTCTTTCCATTGAAGACTCCGCTTACAATTTTCACTTCATCAGCCTCACGCCTTGCGGTAGACAGCGAACCAACAGATTTTCTTAATTCCATTTGTGAAGCTATGAAATTTTCGTCAACGTCCACGCCAGCCGCTAGACCGTCAAGGACTGCACCAATCATACTGCCGTGACTTTCGCCGAAAATCGTAACGGCAACACTTGAACCGAATGTATTTTTCAATAAAATCATCTCCCACGAAATTATAACATAATTTGTAAGTTGTGTCAATTATTTGTTTCTGTCGCTTAACTCTTTGAGCCTTGTCAGAATAATTCCGGCGGCTTTTTCTTTGGACATAATTTCAAGCTGTTCGGTGTTGTCCGGAGTTATCAGTGTTATAATATTGGTGTCTGTCCCGAATCCTGCTCCGGCAGTTTTCAGGGAGTTTGCACAAATCATATCACAGTTTTTTGATGTCAGCTTCTTTCGGGAGTTTTCAATAACGTTTTCAGTTTCCATTGAAAATCCGCATATAATCTGATTTTGTGGTTTGTGTTCGCCGAGATATTCAAGAATATCTTTAGTGCGTTTCAACGGAATATTCATATCGCTGCCGGACTTTTTTATTTTGTTTTCGGCTGTCGCAACGGGCGTATAGTCCGCAACCGCAGCGGCTTTTACTATAATATCAAAATCAGAATGACGTGAAATTACTTCATTGAACATATCCTCTGCGGATTCGACATGTATAATATTTGCAAACATAGGCGGTTTAACATCGGTGTGTCCTGCAACCACTGTAACGTCTGCACCTCTTAACACGGCGTTTCGGGCTATCGCAAAACCCATTTTTCCGCTTGAATGATTTGTTATAAAACGCACGGGGTCAATGCTTTCACGGGTAGCCCCTGCCGTAACAAGAATTTTTTTCCCCTGCAAGTCCTTTTCAAATGCGGTTTCACGTACTATATATTCCAGAAGCGTTTCCTCGTCCGGAAGCTTTCCGTCCCCCGTGTCACGGTTGGCGAGCATTCCGTGAACCGGCTCGACTATTTCATAACCGAATTTTTTTAATTTTTCAATATTGTCCTGAACAATGGGGTTATGAAACATATTGTGATTCATTGCCGGAGCGATAATTTTTTTACAGGTACAAGCCATAACGGTAGTTGTCAGCATATCGTCCGCAATGCCGTTGGCTATTTTTCCGATAACGTTTGCAGATGCCGGAGCTATCATTACAACGTCGGCTTTTTTAGCTATCGAGACATGTTCAACGCTGTACTCAAAGTTTCTGTCAAATGTGTCTATAAGGCACTTGTGCTGGGTAAGCGTTTCAAAAGTCAACGGGTGTACGAAGTTTGTCGAATTTTGCGTCATTGCAACGTGGACTTCTGCACCGAGCTTTGTTAACATTCTTGCAAGATTGCATATTTTATATACCGCAATAGAGCCGGACACTCCAAGCAGTACGGTTTTTCCGGTAAGCATATTATTATATTCTCCTTTTCATAAAATTCATATACATATCAGACACAGTACTTATTTCCATATCTTCACAGTACATACAACAGTTTAAGTTTTTCATTCATAGTATGCAAACAGCCTTTCATAATTTTGTTTTGCCGAATCAATAAAGCCTATTGAAACATAGTCGTCCATATAATTCAGTATCGACAACAGAGAGTTTTCAGAAATATGAGACGGCAGGCGCAGCCATAACCTATAAGAAAGTTTTGAAAAAATTTCTATATCCATAGAATAATAAAGTATTTTCAGACAGCCGACCAGACTTTTTACAAAAGTTTCGGTATTTATATTGCTGAAATTTATGTGATTCCTGATATAAATGACGGTTTCCTTGATACTTCCGCATTTTAACTCCAATTCAAGCAAGTCCGGATTGTCGGGATTTTCAAGAAACAGCTCGTCAAGTTTACGGTTGTAAAGATTTTCTGCTGTATCGTTCCAGTCTATAAGAAGTCCCAAGGCAAATATTTCCTCCATAAAAAATCACCTCACTAATATTTTACAGTATACCGGACTTTTTGTCAATCTTATTTATTTTTGTAAATTACTGGATTTTTTCCGGACAGTATGCTATAATAATTATTGGAGGGGTTGTTATGAAAAGACTTAAATACAGACATCTTTTTTATGGAAGGTCCATACCCGTGATTATTTCAATGTTTGCTGTGTTTTTTGTAATAATTGTAGTCACTGCACTTGATACTATAAAAAATGAATCAGGTTACATATATCTTTTAATCGGAAGTATTGCAGTTATATTGGTTACACTTGCTGTTGATTACGCTGTAATACATTGTCTTAAACCTGACGAAAAGAAGAAAATCACTGAAGCAAGTCCGCCTGAGTGGAAAAGACTTCCTGACAGAATGAAAGAAAAATTCCGGACAGATAAAGAAACTTCTCTTATTGCTTCTGCATTTGTAATCGGATTTGAACTTATAATCGCTTTCTTCGTAATGCTGTCGGACGGTGTGCAGACTATGCTTGTAACTCTTGCGGTTATTCTGCCGGTAACGCTGATATGCCTTGCAGTCTATGCTGTATGGGAACATATATGGGAGAATATGGACGATTCAGCCATATATACAGAAATTGAAGTTGACCACGCATTTGAGGGTGAACGTAAACGGGGCGGAGGAAGAAGAAAATATATAGTATTCTATCTTCCCGATGGTAAATATGTACTTGAAATATACGGTGATTTTCCACCGAAAAATATTGTTGTAATAAAATATAAATGTTTCATACGCTGGGAATATGCAGATAAATTTATATAATCAGGAGGTTTTTAAATTATGCTTTTGGCTGTAGATATTGGAAATACAAATATAGTATTCGGGTGCGTGGACGATGATAATAATGTTGTACTCTTTGAGAGGATTTCAACCAGTCATCAGGCAACAGCCGCCGAATACGCTGTACTTATAAAAAATATCCTTGAAATGAACAGTTTCCGGACAGCAGACATTGATGACGCTGTAATGTCATCTGTTGTACCGTCGGTTACGGGGAATGTCACCAGTGCTGTAAAGAAACTTTTCGGGATAGATGTTATGACGATAAGTCCCGGAGTTAAAACGGGTCTTAATATACTGATAGACAATCCGGCGCAGTTGGGAAGCGACCAAGTTGTTGACGCTGTAGCCGGTATAAATCAGTATTCCGTACCGCAGATTATTATTGATATGGGTACGGCTACAACTGTTTCGGTAGTTGACGGCAACAGGAATTATTTAGGCGGTCTGATTATTGCCGGAATGGCTACGGCTGCCAATGCACTTACGTCCAAAACCGCACAACTGCCGAGAATAAATTTTGAAGTTCCGGCAAAGGTTATCGGTACTAACACCATTGACTGTATGAAAAGCGGTATGATGTACTCAAGCGTCTGTGCGCTGGACGGCATTATTGAACGCATTGAGGACGAACTGGGCGAAAAATGTACCGTTGTGGCAACAGGCGGACTTGCGGAAATCGTTGTGCCGTTGTGCAAACGTGACATTATTCTTGATAAAAGCCTGCTGATAAAAGGTCTTACTATTATTTACAGAAAAAATAAGTCCAGAAAGTCAAACTGATTATGATGAAAATATTAAAAGTCATTGCAAAAACCGTAAAAATCATTTTAGTGACTTTGGGCGGAATTGTTGCGGTTTTGGTTTTGCTGTATTTTATTCCGGTGAAATTCGCTGTACAGTCAAAGGATATTAAACAGGACAGGGAATATTATATAGTCTGCTTCATAACGCCATACAGTACTGACAGCGGTTGTTATATCTGGAACAGTCAGGAAAATTCACTTGAATGTCGTGTGGATTTGACAGGTGCAGACCCTCGAAAAGATATTGCGTCAGGCATATGCAATAGAATATTTAATAAATTTGTTATTTATGGTACATTGGACGGAAAACAACTTCATGTGGATAAATGGGATATTCTTGAAAAAATAAACGGCGGAACTCATGAAACATCCCTTACTGTCTATGACTATATTGATTTAGATGATTATTAATTTAAAAAGCCGTCGTAATGACGGCTTTTTTTGTTACGAGATTGTGTTTAGTGCCTCTGTAAACTCTCTGTACATATACAGCGAACCCAGTGCAATAAGCGGTAAATTTTTTTCTTTGGCGTAAGAATATGCATATTTAACGCCGTCTGCGAGTTGGTGAAAGGCACAGGCAGGGATTCCCTTTTCTGAAAAAGTTCCGGCAAGAGTCTGGCAGTCCAGTGAACGTGGGTTGTCGGGCGTGACGGCAAAAACACAGTCGATATACTTTCCGAGAATGTCGGCATATAAATTATATTCCTTGTCCGCCATAACTCCTGTAAGCATTACGACACGGCTTTGGAAATATTTTTCCAGACTTTCGGCAGTACGTGTTATGCCGTCCGGATTGTGCGAACCGTCAAATATTACAAGCGGATTTCTGCGGAGTACCTCAAAACGTCCGTGCCACTTTGCGTTTTCAAGACCGTCTGTTATGGCACTGTCCGGAATGTCAATCCCCTGATTTCTGAGGATTTCTATGCATTCCAGAACGTTCAGGGCATTGTTTAACTGGTACGTTCCAAGAAGCGGAAGATTTATTTTCATATTTTTATAAATAAATTCTGTTCCCGACAAGCTGAAATCAGCTTTGATTTCGTACGGGCTTTTCCGGAAAAGTTCAGAATTTTTTTCCTGTGCAGTGCGAAGTATTATTTCCGGTACTTCCTCGCCGCCGAAAAATACAGGTCTGTTGTGCTTAATTATTCCGGCTTTGTGGGACGCTATTTCGTCAATGGTGTTTCCTAAAAAAGAACAGTGGTCTTTGCGGACATTGGTTATCACGGACAACAGGGGAGATGTTATAACGTTGGTTGAATCAAGGTCTCCGCCCATTCCGCATTCAACTACTGCAATATCGCATTTTTTGTGCACAAACATCTCAAACGCCATAGCAGTCAAGACTTCAAATTCAGTAGGTTTGTCGTCCATACTTTCGCAGACGGGATATATAACGTCCATTATTTCCGAAAATTCATTTTGTGTGATTTCCTCGCAGTCTATGCGGAAACTGTCAGTAACTCCGGTTATGGCAGGGGACGAAAAACTTCCCGTTCTGTAACCGGAATTTTTAAGTACCGAAGTCAGCATTGCACTGAAAGAGCCTTTGCCGTTAGTGCCGGTTACGTGAATTGTTTTGATTTTGTCCTGAGGGTTTCCGAGTTTTTCCATAAGTATGGAAATTCTCTCCAGTCCCAGACGACTGCCA
>CAMWRL010000084.1 GCA_947176685.1 uncultured Ruminococcus sp.
ATATGTATGCATATAAGTTGAGGTAATAGGCTAGAGAATTAGAAGGAAGCCCACCACAGAAAGAACAGAGGTAATAATGAAAGGTAGGTACAGGCCACAGGTGACATGAAACAGAAAATATATGATAAAACTACTATCAATGTTGAGAATTTCATTCAATCGTTTATGGGAAATCATATAGAACTGGAATTTACAAATTGTTTTCGTCTTTCTTCAGAACTTGCTTCAAAATTGGGCTTGATATGGAAAAAGAAAATCATCGGCGTGAATAATAATTGTATTGTTGAAAATATGAATGAAGAACGCGTTGTCAAGTTTCTTGCAAATCAGAATCCATCAGATGTTTTATGCCTCGGTGCAAGAACAGGCAGCATGGCAAATGTATTAAATGTACTTGAAAACGAGTATCCTGACAAATTCAATAAAAGAACAGTATTTGCAAGCATCAAAGACCGTGATTCAACAGGTGCTACTTATCCGAGTCCGACTTCGGCAATATTCACTACATATGACAGCAGCAAGGGACTTGAACGCCCTATATGTATTGTGTTTGACTATACTGAATCATACTGGAAAATAAGAGTAAGCAAACCTCAGCAATCATATGAAATTCTGAGAAATATATTTTGTGTTGCAGCCAGCAGAGGAAAAAACAGAATCATATTTGTTACAACTGATGAAGAGCAATTATCAGTTCAGACGCTTTCAGAAAAGACAGAAACTAACACTGTTTTGGAAGACGTTGATATTTCATCAATGTTTGATTTCAAATACAAAGAAAATATTGAGGAATGTTTTTCAAAACTTTCAATATGCAGGTTGAAGTGTTCGGATAACAGAGTTATCAATATCAATGAAAGGGATGAGCTTATTGATCTTTCTCCTTGTATAGGAATATATCAGGAATCGATGTTTTTCTCGAACTATGATATTAATTCTGAACTCGATTTTGCGTTTTTAACGCATCCTGGTCAGGCTTATTTAAAGGAAAAAATATACAAACTGTCACTTGAAGAAAAAATACTGTTCCTTGTTTCACTTGAAACAAAGCAGCGAAGATACAGAACTCAGGTAAGCAAAAAACTTGTAACCGAAGACGAACAAAATCAGCTTTTTAATCGTTTATCAACAGTATTCAGACGTGATGAAAATATTCAGGTAGAGTGTTCTATTCCGTTTTATGTTAATCCAAATACAAAGAAGAAGTTTATCGCTCGTGGACTGGCAGATGTGGTGAAAGATGATGTGGTATATGAACTCAAATACGTTTCCCAATTATCACATGAAAATTTTCTGCAATGTGCCTGCTATATAATTGCTTTGGGACTAAAGAAGGGGATTTTATGGAATACCAAGGATAACTCTATGTTTGAAATAACGATTCCGAATGTGGAAGATTTTCTTAATGCAACTGTCAGGGCAATTACCAAAAATCAGATAAAAGAGTATATCCAGCCAAATATTGAATCTTTTGCCAATAACACATCTTCAAACAATAGTGTTGATGAGTTGACAAGTATTACCATTGATGATAAAAAAATTGCTCTGAACGATAAAGTCTTTCATATCAATCGTGGTGAAGGAATTATCAAAAAAATATACTTCCCAGGAAATTGCTTGTTAATCGCTGTTCAGCATATGAGCAATCCGCCCGAAACAAATACATATGATTTAAAAACGAGCCTTGAAATGGGCTTTATAAAAATATGAATATTTGGAATCCGTGGCATGGCTGCCGCAAATACTCTGAGGGCTGCGACCATTGCTATATGTACTACCTTGATGCACAGCGTGACCGTGACGGCAGTGAGATATATAAAACAAAAACAAATTTTAATCTTCCGCTGAAAAAGGACAGACAGGGAAATTATAAAATTCAGTCTGGAACATTGCTTCATGTATGTATGACTTCTGATTTCTTTCTGGAAGAAGCCGATATATGGAGAAATGAAGTCTGGGATATGATACGTCAGCGGTCTGATGTGGTATTCTGGATTCAAACGAAACGTGCGGAGCGTATTGCAGAAAATCTGCCATATGATTGGAATGACGGCTGGGAAAATGTCATTCTGTGCGTAACAACAGAAAATCAAAAGCGTGCTGATGAAAGACTTCCGATATTGTTGAGTATTCCCGCAAAGCATAAGGCTTTTATGTGTGCGCCGATTCTGTCAGAAATCCATGCAGAAAAGTACCTTGCAACAGGGCAGTTTGAAAAGGTACTTGCTGACGGCGAAAATTATGACGGAACAAGACCTTGCCGCTACGAATGGATAAAGTCATTGCATGACCAGTGTAAAAACGCAGATGTGCCGTTTGATTTTATCGGCACAGGAAATATTTTTATCAAAGACGGTAAGGCATACCGTATTTCGAAAGCGTATCAGAAAGTGCAGGCACAGCGTTCAGGACTTAGTTATCCATCAGGAAATACGGATATTCCAATGCAGCCTAAATGCAGATTCTGCAAAAGAAAAAACAACTGCAATGGCTGTCATTGGTGTGGGAAATGCTTGGGAAAGTATGCCAAAAATAACAGATGAGCAGGATATGACATTTGAAGAAGCACTGCGAACCATATAAATACAGAAGTTGAGATTGAACGCCCTAAAAAAACAGAAAAAATATTACTCAGGAAAGAAAAAAGTAATACATTAAAAAATTAATTATGCAAAAATTTTTGTTTCATTAGACACAAATCAAAGACATCGAGCCTGTTATCTTCGCAGAAATCTGCCGCTTTCCAGTCGGCAAGTGCTGTATCCGGTACAGCCAAGAGCCATTTCTGGAAAAGAACTATATCGGCTATATCAAATTTACCGTCTGAATTGACATCACCAGCTATTTTCTGTGGTTCAGCAATTGGTTCTATAATAAATTTCTGACCTTCTCCGCCCCAGTATTCCCACTGACATATATTAGCACCATCGTCCGGACTGATATTATATACATCCAGACAGCCTTTATTGCAGGAAGACGCTGTAAGCAGTGCATATGAATCATCGTGATTGCGCCGCAGAATAAATTTTTGAGATGCGTTGCCGTTATAAGGCTTAAGAGAAACATTTGCACCGTTTTCAGTAGAGTTGTCATCAACTGTCAAAGCTCTGCCGTCAGTCAGACATATGGAATATGTATCGTCATTATTTTTAGTAAGTACCCATGTCTGAGGTTCGCTCTGAACGGCATTTCCGCCTTTTTCAGCAAGATAAAGCTGACTTCCTGTATTTTTTATTCTGTAAGTGCCGTTTTCAATAACCGTGCCGAAAGGGGAGGGCGGTGTTTTTTTCTGCGGGTAAATATTACGGAAAACTTCGAGTGATTCCAATGGTCTGCCGCTGAAATCAAATAAAGCCTGATTATCGTAGGAAGAACCGCCGGCACCGTTTACTGATTTATCATATTCTGCGGCGTAATCAGTAGCCCAGCCGGAGCCGTATTTCTTCCACAACTCGCTCTGCTGTTTCCATGAAATATTATTCACACCCAGCCATGCAGGCTCCCAGTAGAAAACGCCAAGACCTTTATTTCCAACATTTGCAACCGCCTGAAATACGTCTGTAAGGCACTGTGCCTGTCCGTCTACGGATATATCATATCTGAAAACGGAATTATCTGAATCTGCTGAGACTGCATTTCCGAAAGTATCGCCATCGTCATTTGTGTACGGATATGCAGTTTCGGCAACCATAACATATTTGTTATATTTGTCGGCTATCTCTTTGAGAACAGCCGTAAGATTTTCGGTAGTTCCGTGCCAGTATGGATAATACGAAGTTGCGAACACATCATAGTCAAGATTACATTCATTCATTACCTGTGCATACCATTTATAGTAGCCTGTGGACGGATTAGCAAAGTGATGTGCAATAAGAATTGACCTGTCAAAGTCTCGGACAGCTTTGTTTCCGCTTGAAAACAAATCGCATATCTTATACATATCTTTTTCACCGCAGAAAAAACTGTTGGTTTCGTTGCCTACCTGAACCATACCGATTTTTCCTCCGGATTCGGAAATGGTTTGAAGAACCCACGAAGTGTATTTATATATTTCGCCTTTCAGAGTTTCATGGTCATGCTGCTGCCAATATTTAGGTCGTGTTTGTTTTTCGGGGTCTGCCCAGAAATCGGAATATTGTATATCCACAAGAAGTTTCATATCATATTCAGCCGCACGTTTCCCGATTTCCGCCGCCGTATACAAATCGCAGTTTCCTCCGCCGTAGCTGTTTCCGTCTTTGTCATAAGGCTCGTTCCAGACACGGACTCTGATGTAATTCACGCCATATTCAGAAAGCGTCTTAAAAATATCCTGTTTTCTGCCGTATTCGTTATAAAACTCAACGCCTGCTTTTTCTATCGCCAATATCGAAGATATATCAACGCCTCTTATCGGTTCTCCGTCATTCACCGACATATCAAAGCTGTTGAATGTAACAGATTTATCGGCTGCATAAGCTGTATTGTGTAAAGTTTTACCGAACTGGAAGTTATCAGCCGCCGGTATAATCAGAAAAGCTGATAATATTATGGCTGTAAGTTTTTTTAGTTTCATAAGTAATTCCCCCTTTTGTATATAGAAATAATATCACCAATTAAAAAAATTATGCCCGCTTACTGATTTTTCAATATGGCATAAATGTTTTGCCTGTTGAAAACATAGTAATCGGGCAGTTTTTGTTTCAGCTTATATCAGTGTTTCTTAACTTTTGAGCAGAAGCTGCTTCATCATACAAAGGTCGAATACGTCCAGTATGCCGTCTTCGCACAGGTCAGCGGCTTTCCAGTTTTCAAGTGCTGCGTCCGGTTCAGAAAGAAGCCATTTCTGTAAAAGAACGACATCGGCTATATTGAACTCACCATCTTTGTTTACATCGCCCTGTACAGTTTTTTCTGTATTTTCTCTGGGTGAGTATTCCTTTCCGCCGATTGCAAAGAGTTTTTTCTGAAGCTCCTGGTCTGCCATTTTACAAGTATCACGGTCATAATGTCCGCCCGGAGTCGACCACATCACAGGGCAATGTCCACGCTGATATGCTTCTTCGCAGACAGATGACAGAAATCTCTGTACTGAATCCGGCTCTTTGTTTTTGGTAGGACAGCCGTATTCGCCTATGATAACAGGAATACCATTATCTGTGAAAGTTGTTTTCAGCATATCCATTTCACTGCGAAGAGAAGCATAATCCTCGTCGCTTCCCCAAGTCGGTGTTGCCTTGCCCCAGTCTGCGTCCTCTTCCAGAATTGCAAATCCTGCCGGAGAATAGTAATGTACTGAAACTGCCATTCGGTTTGCGGGGTCGTCAGGCATTTTGAAAAGAGAGTCACAAGTACGGTCTATGCCGGTGTTGTAACCGGAAATCAGCAGATGTCTTTTTGGGTTGTTGCCGCCGGAGCTTCTTATAGTATCAACAAACGCCTGATTAATTTCATTGCAAAGTGCATAGGATTCTGATTTTCCAGTACCGTCACCCCACGGATTCCATATGCTTTCCCAGCCAAGTTCTTCATTCTGCGACTCGAATATCAGATAATCGTCATAATCCTTAAAGCTGTCTGCAATCTGTTCCCACATATGAGTGTAGCGTTTCATACTTTCTTCTTTGTCGTCCGGAAATTTGTTTACCCAGCCGCCGTCCCAGTGGATATTAATTATTACATACAAACCGCTTTCAATAGACCAGTCAACAACCTCATGAACTCGTGCATCATATTCGGCATTGATTGTGTATGTACCGTCATGAGCCATCATATTTGACCAAGCTACGGGTATACGCAGAACGCCGAAACCTTCCTTTGCGATACCCTCAATCATTTCCTTCGTGATTTCGGGACTTCCCCACGCAGTCTCATAGTCTTTTGGTTTGCCTTCGCTCCATTTAGCAATCCAGTCTTCATCATACCAGTCCGGACAGGATTCAAATGTATTGCCTAAATTGATGCCGATGCCCATATCCCTGACCAGCTCCATAGTTGAAATGTCACGCATTTCGTCGGCAGCATATGCTGTTGGCTCAACGCATGTAAGCATCATCAGACCTGTTGATAAAACAGAAATAATCTTTTTCAGCTCCATAAATTACCTCCAAAAAATTTTTTAATTATATTCAGGGAAACTGATTAAAGAGTACCTGACGGCTTGATGTACACATAGTATTTAATCAGTGAGTCCTTATACAATTCTGTATATTCGTGCATAGCTTTTTTTGTATTATACCACTGATTCCATGTAATGTCAACCACTGAAACTATAAAATTTCACTATATTTTAAAAATTTTTCATTCTGTCAATGGCAGACACAAAAGCAGTCCGACAGCCTCAGAAACGTTTGTAATTATTTTCCCTGTATTCTTTTGGAGTGATTCCTGTTATTTCCTTGAATACCTTTGTGAAGTGGCTTTGTGACGAAAAACCAAGATAATCACTTATCATAACAAGGCTCTTGCTGGTTTCATACAGGAGTTCCTGAGCTTCCTGAATTTTTTTCAGTTTAATGAAGTCTGATAAATTCATACCCGTCTGTTTTTTGAACTCTGTAGTTATACCGCCACGGCTTTTCTTGAAATAATCAGCGATATCCGAAGTCTTGATTGCTTCCGAGATGTGATTTCTTATGTATCTGGAAATTTCAGTTACAAGTTTGGAGTTCTGACCATTGTACTGACGAAGTTTCTTTACTCTGTCCGCATAGTCGATAATCATATGATATTGCAAGTTCTTTATACGGTCAACGTTGTTGAGGGACTCGCATTTTCTTATATACATTTCCTCAATCGAAAATACCTCATCAACGTCCAGACCTGCTTCAATTGCCGCCCGTGCCATAATGGTTTCAAGTTTTATGAAGAAGTTCTTGTTATGGCGGAGCATATGCGGCGCAAGGTTTCCGGAACTCACTGACGGTATTTTTGTTGCGCCGTCAATAAGACCTTCAACATCACCGTTCATTACTTTTTTAATCATATCCTTTTCAATCGCATACGAACGGGCGTTATTCATAAAAAGACGTTCATTGCTGTCGGAGATTTCATTTTCCTTTATGTCTGCTGAAAGGCTGTTTTGTTCGGATATTTTTATCCTTATGTCCGAAATGTTGTACATAGTTCTGTTGACCGAAAAGTTATAGAGAATTATAGCCTGTATAAGTGTATCAAGATGTATTCCGGAAAGGCTTTTCATAGCGGAAACAAAAACCGGAATGTCATCATTTCTGACACCAAGCAGAAAACCAAGCCGGCTGAATTCGTGGTCTGATAATCTGATTTCACTTACCGGACCGGTTATAAATTTATACTGTCCGCAGTTTACGATGCCGTAATAAAAAGAGTTTTCATAAACATAATAGCTTATCTGTTCATTTTTTTTGCATATGTCGTTGTAACATAATGCAATAGGGTCTGTAATAAGATTTGCTGTTGAGTGGAAAAATACAAGTTCGTTTCCGTTATAGAGCCTTACCGGAAAACCGAACATATTAGCAAACTGTCTGCTTATATAAATAAGTTCATTCTGCATGGCTTGAACTCCTTCCTTAAATTATTAT
>CAMWRL010000085.1 GCA_947176685.1 uncultured Ruminococcus sp.
TTTTCTTTGCCTATGCGGTCACGCAGAAATCTTGCATAAGTATCGGCAAATACAAACATTCCGCCGACATGTCCGAAATGCAGTTCCTTGTTGCCGTAGGGCATACCGCCCGTTATAACCGCACGTTTCGGAAACTCCGGACGTGGTATCACAAAATCCTTTTTCTTATCTGACATATAAATTACCTCATATCCATTTTTCAAGTCTTTTTCTGACTATATCCTCACCGAGTACCTGACTTACTTCCCAGATGTCGGGAGCGTTTGCACGCCCTGTAAGCGCAATCCTCAGCATATTCGTAATATTTACAATACTTCCTTTGTACTGGTCGGGGTTTTTCTTGAAATCTTTCGGCTTTACTGCAAATCCCAAATCCTGCGTAATTTCCTTTACTTTCGCAAACCATTCCGATGACCCGTCTGAATGGTTGTACGTTTCAAGGTAGCGTGCAAAGAATAATTTCCTTGTCTGGTCATCGCATTCTACCGACATATCGTCCTCAAACTTAAACGTCTCATCATACCAGAAGCTCATAAAATCACAAGCCTGTTTCCAAGTTTCAAGGTCTTTACGGGGCTTGTTTCCGCCCTTGCCGACATTGAGAGCAGATAACGTTCTTTTGGGGTACTTCTGAATCAGTTCCGCAAAATCCCCGTTATATTTCACGCACCATTCAAGCCACTTTTCATAAACCTGCTCCGCACTCATACGGCAGATTACGTTCTTTGAGATGTCACGGAGCTTGTCAAGGTCAACCAATGCTCCGGATATACTCATTTTTTCCAGAGTATACGGAAATTCCCTGTAGTCCGTATCGGGATTTGCGATTCTCCACTCCTCAAAGTTGGAGTTAAGCAAAGTCAATAACAATTCCCATACAGCATCGTTTGAAATACCCTCCTGCTGATAGTACGATAATGCAAGTTCGGGGTCTTTTCTCTTTGAAAGCTTTCGTTTACTTTCGCCGTCCATTTTCATAAGGGTTGCGGTATGACAGTAAACAGGCTGTTTCCAGTCCAGAGCATTGAACATTTCAACGTGCATAGGCAGTGACGATAACCACTCCTCACCTCTTATAACGTGGGTTGAGTGCATAAAATGGTCGTCTATAACGTGGGCGAAATGATATGTCGGAATACCGTCACTCTTGAGAAGCACGAAGTCCATATTATTGCGGGGCATTTCAAGCCTGCCACGAACAGCGTCTTCAACGGTTATATATTCGTCCGTTTCCTCGCCCATATAACGCAATACCCACGGTTTTCCCGAAGCTATATTCTCCTCAATCTGCTCGATTGCAAGACTTCTGCTTTTTTCGGCGTACTTTCCGTAGATTCCGGTATTTTCCTTATTGGCTGTCTGCTGTTCACGGATAGCTTCAAGTTCCTCTGCTGTCAGGAAACACGGATATGCTTTTCCCTGCTGTACAAGGTACTTTGCAAACACCTGATATATATTTTTCCTCTGCCTCTGGCGGTACGGAGCATATGCACCGTTATCGCCGTCAGAAGTCGCACCCTCGTCAAACTCCACGCCGAAATATCCCATAGCATTTATGAGAGTTTCAACAGCACCTTTAACTTCACGTTTCTGGTCTGTGTCCTCAATGCGAAGATAGAAAACACCGCCCGACTGGCGCGCAAGTCTTTCTGCAATAATAGCGTTGTAAAGGTTTCCAAGATGTACAAATCCCGTGGGGCTTGGTCCTATACGTGTAACACAAGCACCGTCCGGAAGATTTCTGTCAGGGAAACGCTTTATAATATCTTCCGGAGTTTCCTTTATGTCCGGAAAAAGAATTTCTGCAAGCTGGTTATAATCCATTTTGAAATCAGTCCTTTTTTTTAATTTTCATTTAAAGTATAACACATCAGAAATTATTTGTCAACAACCGCATTTCTGCAAAAAAAGTGGACAAAAATATAATTATGTGATATAATAAGAGTATGCGACAAAAATTCATAATAATGAAAGGAAATTGTTTTGTATGGATATTAAAAATACTCTTTTTGAGTTGTCGGAAATGTCAGGGGCTTCAGGAAATGAAGCAAGTATTTGCGTAAAGTCTCTGGACATACTCCGGAAATACTGTTGCGAAGCAAAAATCGTAAACGGTAATGTTATCGGACGTTTCGGGGAATTTCGGGAAGACCTGCCGTCACTGGTACTTGACGCACATATTGACCAGATTGGAATGATTGTTACTTATATAACAGACGACGGTTTTATAAAAGTCGGAAATCTTGGCGGTATTGACCGCCGTTTACTGCCTGCACAACCTGTCACTGTACACGGCAGGAAAGACATCAAGGGTGTAATATGTTCAGTTCCTCCGCACCTCTCGGACGGCGGAAACAACGTCCCGACTTTTGACGACATATCAATCGACACCGGACTTTCAAGAGCTGAATTGGAAAATATAGTTTCATTGGGCGATACGGTGACTTTTGACGTAAAGTGTCGTGAACTACTCAACAGCCGTGTAACCGGCGGAGCATTTGACGACCGCAGCGGAATGACTGCTATTATGTATGCCCTTGAACTTCTTCAGAACCAGAAAACCAGATATAACGTAACTGTTATATTTTCGGCACAGGAAGAACTCGGCGAACGTGGCGCAAAAATCGGAGCGTTTGAAATAAACCCCGATATTGCAATTGCAGTTGATGTAAGCTTTGCATATGCTCAGGGTGAGGACGAAATGAAATGCGGTTATCTTGGCAAGGGCGCAATGATTGGCGTATCTCCGTCACTGTCAAGGGAAATTTCCGACAGTCTCATAAGTACCGCAAAGAAAAATAACATTCCGTATCAGATTGAAGTAATGAACGGTCTTACTTCAACAAACGCCGACCAGTATTCAGTAAGCCGTGACGGTTCAAAAGCCTGTACGGTATCAATTCCACTGAGGAATATGCATACTCCGGTTGAAGTCATTGACATAAAAGATATAGAATTTACCGGAAAGCTTCTTGCGGAATTTATAAAGGAGGTTTGATTTATGAATGATTTACTGAAAGAACTTTGTCTGATTAACAGTATTTCCGGAGACGAATCGGCAGTACGTGAAGTTATAATCTCAAAAATAAAGGACTTCTGCAAATACAAGGTTGACCCTCTGGGAAACCTTATATGTTTCTGCAAAGGCAGAAAGACTTCTGATAAAAAATTAATGATTTGCGCCCATATGGACGAAGTGGGATTTATAGTTACCGGAATACGTCCGGACGGTACACTTGCTTTTGATATGGTCGGGGGCGTTGATGCTTCTGTAACTATCGGCAGACAGGTGACTGTCGGTAAAAATCATCTTCACGGAGTTGTCGGTGCAACTGCCGTCCACAACCTCTCAAAGGAACAGCGTGAAAAGTTTCCGGAAATGAAAAGCCTTTATATTGATATCGGCGCAGACAACAGTGAAGATGCTGAAAAGTATATTTCACTCGGAGACTGCATATACTTCGATTCGGAGTTTACAGAATCGGGAAACCACATAAAGTCAAAAGCCATTGACGACAGGGCAGGCTGCGCAATGATGATACGTCTTATTCAGGAACAGCCCGAATACGATACATATTTTGTCTTCAACGTACAGGAAGAAATCGGATTAAGAGGGTCAAGAGTGTCAGCATTTTCCGTACAGCCGGACTTTGCAATAGTACTTGAAGCCACAACAGCGTCCGATATTGACGGGGTGTCCGGCAACAAGAAAGTTTGTTCGCTCGGTGACGGTGCTGTAGTGTCTTTTATGGACAGAAGCACAGTTTACGACAAAGAGTTATATAAACTTGCCTTTGAAATTGCCCGTGAAAATAACCTCCCCTGTCAAACAAAGACTATGATTGCAGGCGGCAACGATGCCGGAGCTATACACGTTTCCGGAAAGGGTATCCGTACTATTGCGGTTTCCGTGCCGTGCAGATATCTGCATTCCGCATCTTGCGTAATAAGTCCGGAAGATTTTGAAAATTCATATGTCCTTGTCAGAAACCTCGCCGAAAGGATTCATAAACTATGATAAAGCTTATTGAACAGGAAAACGAATTTGACAGGGAGCTTCTTCTGAAAACGCTGTCCGGACGTAAAATGCTTGCATACCTGAAAGCTTACGGGACAGGTTATGACTTCTGTCGGTTTTACAGGATTTCCGGTGACAACGGTACGGGTTTTATGTTTATGATAAACTCCACTCTTATTATCTGCGCTGACGATAATTTACAGACTGATGACGAAATAAACCTTTTTGTCAGTATGAACCTTCCTTTCAGAATTGAAGGCTCACAACATATTTTAAGAAATATTAAAATTCCTGAACATTATCAGCAGCTTAACCGTACTATATTTGAGCTTGTGTCCGATGGAAAACCCCTTGAATCAATTGAGGAGTTCGTGGACTTCAATCCACATCTGCCGGACGTTTATAAAATCCTCAGCGAGGGTTTCCCGAATATCGCCGATTTCTCACTATGGTATACCGACACTTCCCATAGATGCCGTCACGGTATCAGCCGGACTTTTACCTACAGAAACTCAACAACTGCCTCCGCTATATTCAACATTGAGGGAGTAGTTTTAATAGGACAAGTCGCTACTACAGAATCCGCAAGGGGTCGGGGTTATGCAAGGGAGTTTCTTAAATGGCTGGCTGGATTCTTCAACGGTCTTGACAAAAAAGCCTATCTTATGGCTCTGGACGTAAGAGTAAGCTTTTACCGTGAAATTGGTTTCCGTGAAGTAGAACACGAAATAGTCCTTGAACGTATTGACATTGAAAAAGAAAGTTTAATGAAAGGAAAACTTACCAATGAACACTAAATTGAATGATATATATAATTTTGACGACAGACTGCTGTCTCTTGCCGAACAGGCTGAAAGAAACTGTACAGAAGCATTCCGTCGTATTGACGAAACAGCCGAATACAACGGTGCAAAAGTCCTGAAAGCCTTTTCTGACAACCGTGTAAGCGAACCTTGTTTCTATGGGTCTACGGGTTACGGTTACGGAGATATTGGACGGGACGTTATTGACAAGGTTTTTGCGCAGGTTCTCGGCACGGAAGACGCTCTTGTAAGATTCAATTTCGTTTCCGGTACTCACGCACTTTCAACGGCTCTTTTCGGCGTTCTGCGCACGGGTGACAAAATAGTTTCCATTACCGGAAAACCTTATGACACTCTTGAGGAGGTTATAGGAATCTCCGGACAAAAAGGCAACGGGTCACTTATGGACTACGGGGTTGAATACGGTCAGGTGGACTTGCTTCCTGATGGCACTCCTGACTATGACGGTATCGAAAAAGCCGTACAGGGCGCAAAAATCGCTTATATACAGCGGTCAAGAGGGTACTCGCTCAGACCCGCATTTACAGTGAACGATATTGAAAAAATGATTGCCGCCACTAAAAAAGGCAATCCGGACATTATAATAATGGTTGACAACTGCTACGGAGAATTTGTCGAAACAAAAGAACCGTCGCAGGTCGGTGCGGATATAATAATAGGCTCTCTCATCAAGAACGCCGGAGGCGGTATCGCCCGTACAGGCGGATATATCGCAGGACGTACAGACCTTGTTGAATTATGTTCATACCGTCTGACATGCGTGGGTATGGGTAAGGAAGTTGGCTGTACTCTCGGTATGAACCGTGAAATTTTACTGGGACTTTTCTTTGCGCCGGACGTTGTATCAAATGCAATAAAAACCTCAGCTTTTGCAGGCGAACTTTTCACAATGCTTGGTTTTGAATGCTCCCCCCGAAAAGACGACAGCAGAGGCGACATAATAACAGCCGTAAAGCTCGGAAACGAAAAACTTCTTACAGCATTCTGCTGCGGTATTCAGAAAGGTTCAGCGATAGATTCGTTCGTGAGTCCGGAAGCGTGGGATATGCCCGGATATTCCGATAAAGTCATAATGGCTGCTGGTGCTTTCACAAACGGCGCATCTATTGAACTTTCGGCTGATGCTCCTGTCCGTGAACCGTTTGCGGTATGGATGCAGGGAGGTATTACTTACACAAGCGGTAAAATCGGTGTTATGCTTGCGGCTCAGGAAATGCTTGACAATGGTCTTATCCGACTGACATAATAAGCCATTTACTACAAACAGGTAATAGATTGATTACAATTCAGATACAATTTTCTAAGTTTCATAAATATCAGCTATCCGACAGTTGACATTTTGCCGAAATGCTGTTACAATAAATGTTGGAGCAAATTATTAAAGATAAAAAGGAGGAACAGCTTTGGGAGAACGTAAGATATGTTACAAGTGTATGAAAAAATACGACAACGGAACTTCTATATGTCCGATGTGCGGATATGCTGAAAATACTCCGTCTAATCCTGCATATATATCAGCAGGAACTATAATTCATAACAGATACCTTATTGGCGTACTGCTTGAATACAACGGCGAAGGTGCTTCATATATTGCCCACGATACTTCAACGGAATGCACTGTTATGATAAGGGAGTATATGCCTATAAACCTTTGTACCCGTGCCGAAGGTCAGCCCACTATCGAAGTAGGTTATGACAGTCTGGCTAAATACAAGGCTTTTATGGCAGAGTTTACCGAACTCAACAAATCCCTTGCCCGTCTGCGCAACAACTCAAACATAAATCCGGTACTTGATATGTTTACGGAAAACAACACCACTTATGCAGTGTTTGAATATATTGACGGCGTGAAAATGCTTGACTACCTCAAGGACAACGCCGGTGAACTGAGCTGGGAACAGATTTCCAGATTATTTCCCCCTATGTTCACGACACTGGGAATACTTCATAATGCAGGAATTATCCACCGTGCAATATGTCCCGATACCGTCTACATTACCAACAAGGGCGAACTTAAACTGACAGGTTTCTGCGTTTCCGCCGTAAGAACTGCTGACGCAGGTCTGGAATACGAGTTATTCAAGGGCTATGCAGCTCCGGAACAGTATTCCGCAAGCAGCAACAGCCGGCAGGGTTCGTGGACGGATGTTTACGGAGTATGTGCCCTTATGTACCGTGCATTGACAGGCTGTATGCCCGTAGATTCAAAACGCAGACTTAAAGATGACGAACTTTGTGAACCACGTATGTTAAGCGCAAAGATTCCCCGTCACCTGTCAAAGGTCATTATGGAAGGTATGAACTTATCTGGCTGCGACCGTATACAGACCATTACAGAACTGGTCACAAAACTGTTTGAACAGCCTGCACCCAAGACCATTCAGAATACAACCGCACTGCGTAAGGTTACTCCTGAAAAACGCAAATACAATCCGCCTGAACCGTCTCAGGAAAGACAGTATATCCCGCCGCAGGAAGACTACAGAAATAACAGTTATGACAACAATCAGGAAAATTACCGCTATGAAACAGTTGACCGTCTGAAAGTTCCGGTAATCATCGGAATACTTCTTATCGCAATACTTATGATAATAGCGGTATTCATAATAAACATGATTACCGACACCCAGGCTAACAGACAGAGGTCCGGTGACTACCACAACAGCTCAGTATCAACTTCGGACAACGTTGTACC
>CAMWRL010000086.1 GCA_947176685.1 uncultured Ruminococcus sp.
TCTCTTATCGTTCAATACCTCTGCTGGATTTCAAGTCAACTTTTTAACTACCCCTTTTGCTATGCTATATTCTGTCTGCTCATCAGTCTCTTATCGTTCAATGCCTGTAAATCAGATTGATTGCCTGCTTATACTTTCCTGTTATATCTTGGTTATATGTTATGCTTTATCTTGATTATTTTCTGAGTTAATTAAAGCCTGCAATTTTAAGTTGTTACGCCTTTAACTCAATATATCAAAATATCGGGAACAAATTGCTGTTACTGTCGCTGTATCGGCTTACATCAATATAAAGAAATATATCTGAAAACAAACCTACTGGGCATTTCTTTACAGATTCTTGATTTGACGTTATCAATCTCCATTCATTATCTTGATATTACCTTGCTCTGTAATACAAGAAATAAAAAGAGTATACAATCAATCATTCATAGTTATAATACTCCTTTTTCTGAATTTTACAGCCGCCTTTGTGGGACAATTTTCCCTTAAAACAAGTATCTCAGTAGGACAATTTTAGTCTGAAATAAACTCTTGTGAGGGACACTTTATAAAACACAAAAAATTTCGTATTATGAACGTTCTCGTAATACGGAATTTTTTTGTTATATATTTTTTTATCAACGTCAGATTTTCCTATATCAATAGCAAATGCCTTAATACCTGTTTTGTAATTTTGCATCTCATAGATATGTGAAGTGATTTATTCTAAAAATTTTGAGATAAAATTTTTCCCTTGAACAATGGATAAGGCGAACATACTAAATACCTTTTTTTCGTAAATTTTCACCTTATCATCTTATGAACGTTCTCGTAATACGGAATTTTTTATCATGTGTGTTTTTCTAAACGCCAGATTTTTCTATATTAACAGCAAGGTTAAACATCTTAATGCCTGTTTAGTAATTTTGAGCAACTGATTTTAAAAAAACTAGGAGATAAAATTTTTCCCTTGAACGACGGATAAGGCGAACATACTAAATACCTTTTTTCCGTAAATTTTCGCCTTATCATCTTATGAACGTTCTCGTAATACGGAATTTTTATCATGTGCGTTTTTTTAAGCCAGATTTATCTATAAATAGAAAGATAAAACATCTTAATGCCTGTTTAGTAATTCTGAACACCTTATTTTCAAAATTTTTGGGAGATAATTTCTTAGTCTTTGAACGATGGATAAGGCAAAACATACTAAATACCTTTTTAGTAACTCTGAGTGCCTGATTCAAATAAATCTCAGCGAGATGACTGTTTACTTGAGAATAATGGCGAGATGGAATATACTAAATGCCTGTTTGGCAAATTTACACCTCTAATAGATTTATGAAGTAACTTATTTCAAAAAAAATTTTCGGAGATACTCATCTGTTTGTGAAAACGGATAAGGCAAAACATACTAAATACCTTTTTTTGTAGTTTTGACTCTCTTATAGATTTTTTAATAATCTGAGGTCTAAAAAAATTTTTTAATACAAGGAGTTTTAATTATGAGTAAGCACAACATCAAAACCGATTCATACTTCAAGGAGCAGATAATGGACAGAGGAGAAACTATTTCTTCTGCCTGTGATACACTGATTGCTGAAATACCAAATGAAATTTTGCAGAAATTATCAGCTATGTCCTTTGATAAGGCTAAAATATATGTAAATTATGTTTACGCTGATTTCGATAGTACAAAACACTCTTTAACAAACACTGAGTTTTCTGTCAGATTAAGTTATGACTCAGAAAATATAATTAACCAATGCTCAAACGCCTGGGGAACAAAAGCGAACAAATCGAAAGTTATCAGGATATTACTGGCTGTCGGCATTATGTATCAGGACTACAAATGCTATAATTTAAAAGAAACAAAACCTCTTTCTTTCAAAATGTCACGTTCAATCAAAATACCACACTCTATCAAAACAGCATCTTCAAGCAACACCCTGCTTTCAACCAAAATATCACCGCCCTATATATGCTATCAGCACGGCAATAAAAATAATCCTAACATAAAAGCGGAAATAACCAAGATTTTAGAGCAAATTCCTGATGACATAAAAACGGTTGTTGAGCCTTTTATGGGAATGTGCGCTCTGACCATCAATGTTCTTGATACGCTTTCTGATAGAACATTAGATTACTATGCCAACGACAAGGACAACAATCTGTTTAACTTATATGAGTGTGTATGTAACAACTACAAGAAACTTTTACGTTCCTGTGAAATATTAGTTAAAAATCTGGAAACAGGAGCAGATAACTTTGACATTGTAAAAAGCAGACATCTTAGTCATAATTATAGTAATAATTATGATGCAGCTGCTGATTATATGTATCTTGATGCAGTATCTGTAAGACACGATAAAAAAACTCTCAAGTATAAAAGTACTGATAAGCAGATAAAGCTTTTCAATAAATACATTTTTAATATTAGAGCAATGCACAATTATCTTATAAAAACCAAAATCTCCCACAAAGATGCTTTAAAAATGCTGAAAATATTCAAAAACATAGAGAAAATATTGTATCTGCTCGACCCTCCATATATCTCATCACTTGGATATAGCAGTAAGACAAATAAGGTAAAAGAATTTACATATTATAATTGGGAAAAACTTGTTTTTTTCTGCAAAAACAACATACCACCTGACAGCATTTTCTTACTTTTCTGCCGTTTCACAGCAACAAGAAGTCAGAAAAATGGTGAAACATTTGAGGACGTAAAAATTAAGGAACAGAACGGCTACTTTGAAACTGGTGACCGTACACTACGAGGTTTTTATAAAAGGGTGTTTGGCGTTGAAACTAAAGGTTGTAAACATAAATTCTTTTACAAAGAAATCCCTTTTGATGGCAAGGGAACAATGGAAGTTATTATCAGCAACTACCAGTTTGATGGCTTCAAGCCGTTCTGATGACCTGAAATAAAAACAACCGTCTTGTGCCTTACAGACACAGAACGGTTAAATGGCTATTTTTCGAGGTTTCAAGACGTTCACTTTTTGTACGTCCGTATGTACAGTGCTTTTTGAAATGCCGAATTTTTTAGCGGCAGCACGTACTGTAGACTTGTTTTCAATTATGTACTGCCCCAGAATTACCGCCCTCTGGTCAGGTAGTTGCTTCAACATTATATCCCTCCTTTGCTGTTCAGCGGTTATGTAAATGAATATGCAAAAAAAAACTTAAAAAGAATATTTTTATTTAACATTTTGCGTTGCAATTGACATTGTGATTATTTTGTGATATAATCAGAATAACTTAAAAAAAAGGACTGATAATATGAGCGAAAAAATCCAGATACTTATCGGCTTGCTGAACGAAACCGAAAAATTTAATACTAAATTTAATTCGGATTCATACTCAGAATCTGAAGCAAATGCGGATTTGGTAATGATTCAGTCGATTTTATATGATGCAATAGAAACAGTGGCAAAAAAAATAAACTCAACATCGCACCACGTTGAAAGAATACTGAATGACGTTATTGTAAACGGCGATATGCGGCTGAATATAGTTCATTTTTGCCGTAATATCAAAGACTGGCTTGTTACCGGCGACAAGTCCGCACTTAAAGAAGTCCTCATCAAAAATATATCCGAAGATGATAATGACAGCGATTTACAGGCAATTGAAATCTGGTACAGGGGAGAATAATATGGAAAGTGAAAAAATCCACATATTGATTGAGTTACTGAACCAAATCAGAAAACTTAATATAAAAAATCCCTCTGTAGTATCTTCAAATTCAAGAAGTGCAAACCTTGTAATGATACAAGCACTATTATATGATTCAATGGTTATAACTTCCGATAACTCAGATATACCGCTTAGCTATATTGAAAATATAATGACTGATATAAATGCAACTGATAAAAGAGAATTTCAATTAGTTCATTTTTGTTATTATGTTATTGACTGGCTTGTTACCGGCGATAAAACTACACTTAAAGAAGTCCTCATCAAAAATATATCGGAAGATAGCCATGACAGCGATTTACAGGCAATTGAAACTTTGTACAGACAACTTTAAACAGGAGGTATTTTATTATGAACAGTAAAAAAACTATCGCTTTTCTGACAGGACTTATCACAGCATTTTCAATGGCAGGTGTGAGTATTCCGGCAGAAAAACACACCCTTAAAGCTGAGGCGGCTTCCAAAGTAATAGCCTTTCCGGGAGCTGTCGGCGGCGGCAAGTACGCTACGGGCGGTCGTGGCGGCGAAGTCTATCATGTCACCAATCTCAATGACAGCGGAGCAGGTTCATTCCGTGATGCTGTAAGCAAATCAAACAGAATAGTAGTTTTTGATGTCGGCGGTACTATCGAACTTAAAAGCAACATTCTATGTCAGAGCAACATAACAATTGCCGGTCAGACTGCTCCAAACGGTTCGGGAATAACTCTCAAAAACTACAAAATGGGTATGTCCGGAGACAATATTATATGTCGTTATATAAGTTCCCGTCCCGGACCTTATGCGGCTACAAGTTCCGGTAACGATGCGTGGGGCGGCGCAAAAGGTTCAAACTCAATTATTGACCACTGTTCAATGAGCTGGACTACTGACGAACAATGGGGACTTTATTCCAACAACGAATACTATACCGTACAATATTCAATCATAGGTCCTGCCGATTCTTGGGGCGGTCATAAGAAAGGTCTTCACGGCTTCGGTCTTATGATGGGTAAAGGTTACAGCACTTTTGACCACAACCTCATTATACACAACGTTTCACGTAATTTCAGAGGTAAAGTGGTCGGCACGGAAACCGCCGACTTTACAAACAACGTAATCTATAACTGGGCTTATCAGACGGCTTACGGTACTATAGGACACCTCAACTATGTAAACAACACCCTCAAAATGGGCAACGGCACAACAGGCGGAAAGCATTATGTAAATGTTGACAGCACTACAAAACCCGAAAACTTCGGAATATTCCTCAAAGGCAACCGTATGCTTAATAAAGACGATTCCATATATGATGAAGTCACTTCCGACAACTGGAACGGTATAACAATCAAACAAAGCATAACAGATACTTACGGAGTTACAAAAGATACTCTGAAAAGCGACAAATCATTTCAGACTATGGTAAACGGCGAGAATGTTTCGACTGCCGATACCTGCGAAAGCGCAGAGGATTCATACAAGCACGTTATAGAGTTTGCAGGAAACGGCATTTCACCGGAAATGCGTACGGCAGTTGACAGACAGTGCGCCGAAGAAGCAAGAACAGGTACAGGAAATATGTCCGGTACAGCGTCATACGATGATGCTACAGACGACAACAAGACTAATATTGACAAGTATCACATTGAATGCGGAGTTACTTATACATATCCCGAAGCCGTTACAATCAAAACCATAACCGACAAAGATAATGACGGTATGGACGATAACTGGGAACTTGCAAGAGGTCTCAACCCCAACGACCCGTCCGACACCAACGGCGACTACTGCGGACAGGGCTACACCAATATCGAATACTATATAAACGACCTTACTGTAAATTCTTTCCCTGAGGGTGTTGTCACACTTTCGCCGGAAACTCAGTCAGTAGTTGATACTCCTGCAATATCAGCGTTTGAAACTATTGAAGCCGAAAGCTTCAGTGACCAAAGCGGCGTGATTACAGAAGATACAGCTTCCGGCGGTCAGAATATAGGATACATTGAAGACGGTGACTGGATTATGTTCCGCAAGGTTGACTTTGCAGACGGCGCAAACAGCATCAATATGAAGATTTCGGGCAACGCTTCAAAAATAGAAATATGCCTTGACAGTCCGGACAACGTTGTGTCAACCATAAACTTCAAAGGTACTTCCGGATTCAGCGACTATCAGGAACTTGCATACAATATAAAAACTATTGAGGGTGTACACGACTTATATCTCAGATTTACCGGCGGTGACGGCTATCTGCTCAATGCTGACAGTTTTGTGTTCAGCAAGGACAGTGCGATTTTAAATGGTAAATATTTCACTCACGCATCAATTGCTGACAATGCCAATCCGTCAGTATGGGAAATCGCAGAAAATGCACAGACAGGCTCGTTGATTTTCGGTGACCGTGACTTTACAATCGAAACAATTCCCGAATGTCTCAAGGGTGCGGAGATAATGAAGACTTCGTGTGACGCAAAGTCCGCAACCGGAAATACACTTGTATTTACAGCAGGCGCAGACATTGATGTATATGTCGGAGTCGATACAAGAGTTGAGAATACGCCCGAATTTCTTGAAAGCTGGACGAAAACAAATGAAACTTTTACAACATCAAATGATGTGACATTCGCACTTTATAAAAGGACTTTTGATTACTTCAAACCTGTAGTAATCGGCTGTAACGGACAATCCGCTTACTGCGTGAACTTTACAGTTTTTGCGCAGCCTGCCTCAGTTGAAGTTATCGGTGACATAAACAATGACGGCGAAGTAAGTACTGCTGATTTGGTGCTTTTAAGCAAGCACTTACTTTTAGAAACAGAACTTACAGCAGAACAGTGTGCAAGAGCCGACTTGAATAATGATAAGATAATTGATATATTCGACCTTGTTTCACTCAGGAAACTTTTCCTTAAATAATTAAAAAAACCGTTCCGCTTATTTCAACGGAACGGTTTTCTTATTGTTTTCTTTCGGGAATTCCACTATAAAAACAGACCCTTGCCCGACAGTGCTTTCAACCCTTATTGTGCCGTTATGATACATAACTCCGTGTTTTACAATGGACAGTCCTAAACCCGTACCGTTAATCTGTCGGGAATGGCTCTTGTCTACACGGTAGAAACGCTCAAATATACGGTTGATGTGTTCGGACGGTATTCCCATACCAGTGTCGCTTACAGTAACCAATATTTTAGTCGGTATATGCGAAATCTTGACGTCCACACGACCGAAAGTCTTATTGTATTTTATAGCGTTGTCGCAAAGGTTATATATTATTTCCTCCAGAACTGTCTTGTTTCCGGTAATTCTGACATGTTCCCCGTTAAGGTGCATTTCAATATTTTTCTTTTCGGCGTTGTGATGCAGTCTGTCAAGGACTGTTTCCGCAAGGTCATATAAATCCGTTTCGGTATCGTCACGGGGAACGGAGTTTTCGTCAAGTTTCGACAAAGCTACAATATCATTAATCAGAATAATAAGGCGTTCGGCTTCACTGCGGATATTCTGTCCGAAATGTCCGACATCTTCGGGCTTTACTATGCCGTTGGAAAGCATATCCGAAATGCCGTAAATAGTAGTAAGCGGCGTCCTGAGTTCGTGGGAGACATTGGACGTAAATTCACGGCGCATAGTTTCAAGCTTCTGTTTTTCGGTAACGTCAAATATAAATACTACAATACCGTTTACGGTATCGGTTGCGTTGGACGGACTCGCTATAATCTCCCTGTCCCCGTCAGGAGTATTCAGAATACAACTTGAATTTCTTCCGCCCATAGCGTTCTGAATGCAGTACCGGAAAGTTTCGGAATTATTCAGTAAATATATGCTC
>CAMWRL010000087.1 GCA_947176685.1 uncultured Ruminococcus sp.
GCTTTCAAGTTCCGCAAGGCTCAGGCTGAGAATATCAGTTTTTTCCAAAACAATCACCTTACTTTTCTGAACTTTGAAATAAAAAATCCGTCGCTTCCGAAGTGGCATGGGAATATATCCGCATAACTGCCGAATTTTTCCCCGAGAGGTTCGGGCAGTCGGACGGGTTCAATTTCGGGGTGATTCGCAAGGAGCTTTTCAACTACATGAACGTTCTCAGCTTTCCGCAAAGTACACGTTGAATAGACCATTTCACCGTTGACTGCAAGGTATCTCAAAGCATTTTCGGCTATTCTGTACTGAATGTCAGGCAGTTCCGAAAAGTCCCCGAAATCCTTGTATTTTATTTCAGGCTTGCGCCGTACTGCTCCCAGTCCTGAACACGGAACGTCACAAAGGATTTTGGTAAATTTGGGCAGTTCCGGATTGAATACAGCCGCATTTCCGGCGGCGGCTTCTATGTTGGAAAGTCCTAACCGCTTTGCACCGTCCAGAATTAGTTTCACCCGTTTTTCGTGCAGGTCAAAAGCCATTATTCTGCCCCTGCCGTTCATAAGCTCTGCCATTGTGAAAGTCTTTCCACCCGGAGCTGCGCATATATCAAGCACAAGGTCGTTTTCAGTCGGGGCAAGAGCCTTACAGCACAATTGCGATGCCAAGTCCTGTACGTGGAAAAAACCTTTTCTGAAAGCTTCAGTTGCGGCAATATCTCTGGAGAGTTCAAAGCAGTCCGGCAGAATGTCATTTCTGACAGCTTTTCCCTTGAATAATTCCATAAACTCAATCTCTGTACATTTAAGACGGTTCATACGCACCGTGACCGGAGGACTTCCGAGAGCGTCGGAAAGCAGATTTTCCGCAAGACTTTCGCCGTAGTCGTCTATGAGACTTTTTACAAACTCCGGCGGTGCTGAATACTCTATGCACACTCTTTCAAGTCTGTTGTCCGGAAATTCAACGCTTTTGCCCTGCCTTATGAAATTTCTCAGCACGGCGTTTACCATACCGGAAGCACTCGTTTTACCGAATTTCTTCGACAGCAAAACGCTTTCGTTTACTGCCGCACTGTCGGGAACGTTGTCCATAAAAAGTATCTGGTAAATTCCGCAGCGCAGTATATTAAGAATGATATTATCAAGTTTTGCAACGGGTCTTGAAGAAAATTTTCCTATAATATAGTCAAGGTAAATTTTCCGTTCAATAACGCCGTAGTAAATCACTGAACAGAGTTTTTTGTCACGTTCGTCAAGGTCAGAATTTTTCAGACCGCTGTTGAGCTGTATGTTTGAAAAACTTCCTCCGGAAAAAGTCTTACAGAGAAGTTTTACAGCCAAATATCTTGCATCTGACATAACAGCCACCGTTTTAACCCAGTTTTTCGCCGGAATCAAGCTTTTTACCACGCAGGAAATCCGCTGTTTTCATACGTTTGCCGCCCTCAAGCTGTATTTCGCAGAATCTTATAAGACCGTTGCCGCACTTTACAGTGAAGTCGTCCGGATTTACAACAGTACCGCTTTCGGCGTTGGACTGTCCAGAAACTACCTCCGATTTGAAAACTTTCAGCCTTTTACCGTTAAGCGTTGTGAAACCTGTAACTCCACGTATGGTATTATGGACTTTCTGAACGCTTTCTGAAAAGTCAAGCGCACTCATTTCCTTACGAATCATCGGCGAATAACTTGACTTTGAATCGTCCTGCTTTTCCGGACTGAGAGTACCATTTTCAACAGCCTGTATGGTTTCCGCAAGCACTTCTCCGCCCATTTCCGCAAGCCGTGCGTAAAGCTCCTGATAAGTTTCGTTTTCGCCTATTTCTGTGCTTTTCTTTATAAGCATATCGCCCGTGTCAAGTCCCTCCGCCATAAGCATTGACGTAACTCCGGTTATTTTTTCGCCGTTGAGAATGCACCAGTTAATCGGAGCTGCTCCCCTGTACGCCGGCAGAAGTGACGCATGGATATTTATACAGCCATATTTCGGAAGTTCAAGAATTTCTTTCGGAAGAATCTGTCCATAAGCTGTAACGACTATCAGGTCAGGGGAAATATTTTTCAGAATTTCCAGTGATTTTTCAGCGTCATCGCCTTTGCAGAGCGACAGCGGCTGATAAACCGGAATATTATATTCCATAGCAGCAGCCTTGACAGGTGTCGGAATCATCTTATACCCACGACCTTTAGGCTTGTCGGGCTGAGTGAAAACCGCCGGAATTTCGTGTGGACTTTCCGCAAGCATACGCAGACAAGGCACGGCAAAGTCCGGCGTACCCATAAATACAATCTTCATAAAGAAATCATGCCCCCTCCGGTACAAAAAATTCCTCTACTATCTCCGTGAAAACGTGTCCGTCAAGATGGTCATATTCGTGATTGACGCATTGTGCGCCCAACTCCGTGAAATCACGTTCCCACCAGTTGCCGTTTCTGTCCTGAGCTTTCAGACGGCAATGCATAGGACGGGTTACATATCCCCATATATTCGGACATGAAAGACAACCTTCCTCAACACGCTGTTTTCCCTCTTTCAAGGTAATCTCCGGATTGACAGCTTCAACAATAGTATTTTCGTCAAGATGCATTATAAAGATACGTCTGCATATTCCGACCTGCGGTGCGGCAAGTCCTACGCCTTGCGCCTTGTTCAGGGTTTCGTGCATATCGTCAAGCAATTGCGCAAGTTTTGCATCAAATTTTTCAACCGGTCGGCATACTTTGTGAAGTGCCTCGTCCTTGTCGGTTAAAATTTTCCTGAGAGCCATAATGTTCAAATCCTTTCTTTTTAAAAGCCTGTATCGCCGTTCATATCGGCGTAAACTGAAATCTTATTCATTTCCTTGAGTTTAGCGGAATTTCTCAGCATTCCGCTTATAAAGTCCCTTATTTCTGAAGTATTTTTACATTTCATAATAATACGCCAACGATACCTGCCGTTTATTTTTCCGTAGGAGCTTTTGATAGGGGCTATTACGTTTACGGGGGTTTTCGGCTGGAGTCCGTCAAGCGTACTGCGCATAAGTCCGAAAAACGCATAAGCACCTTTTTTTACTGAAACATCATCGTTTCCCGAAAAGCAGAATACACATATATCGCATATCGGCGGAAACGTCATTGTACGTCTGAGGGCTATTTCTTCACGGTAGAAGTTTTCATAGTCCTGAGCCGCCGCAAGATTTATAATATAGTGTTCGGGAATGAACGTCTGCAATACTGCCCTGCCGGAACGTTCGCCACGACCGCTGCGCCCCACAACCTGAGTTATAAGTGAGAACGTGCGTTCATAGCTCCGGAAATCTCCGGCATAAAGCGATTTATCTATCGAAAGCACTCCGACAAGCGTGACATTCGGGAAATCAAGCCCCTTGCCAATCATCTGAGTGCCAATCATTATATCATATCTGCCGCTGCGGAAGTCGTTGAAACCTTTTTCGTACGAATATCTTGAAAATGTTGTATCAGCGTCCATACGCAAAACCCTTGCTTCCGGAAAATACATATTGAGTTCGTCTTCAAGTTTTTGAGTACCGAAACCCATATTTCTGAGTTTTTCAGAACCGCAGTTCGGACACGCCGAAACCATTTCAGAAGAATACCCGCAGTAATGACACATAAGTTTATGGTTTTTGTTGTGGTAGGTCAGCGGTACGGAACAGTTAGGACAATAAACAGGCTGTCTGCATTTCATGCAGCTTATTATTGTATGATAACCACGGCGATTAAGCAACAATATAGTCTGTTCACCGCTGTGCAGATTGGCTTCTATCTCATCAACAAGTTTTTTACTGAACTCCGCCATATTACCTAAAGCACGTTCTTCAGTCATATCAACTATGCTTACTTCCGGCAAAGGCATATTCTGATAACGTTTTTTCATTTTCACAAGGCGGTAAATGTTTTTTTCCGCAAGATAGTAACTTTCCATTGACGGCGTGGCAGACGCTAACAAAAGCGTTGCATTATGATAAGCGCATCTTCTTTTTGCAACGTCATGGGCTTTATATCGTGGAGGCATTTCCGACTTGTAAGTATTTTCGCCTTCTTCGTCCATAATTATAAGACCTATGTTGTCCAGCGGTGCAAAAACAGCACTCCTTGTACCTATAACGATGTCAGCCATTCCGGATTTTATGCGTTTGTACTCATCAAGCCGCTGACCCATTGACAGACCGCTGTGAATTACCGCAACCCTTTCTCCGAAAAGTGACCGGAAACGTTTAAGAATCTGCGGTGTAAGGCTGATTTCCGGAATAAGCATAAGCACCTGTCTTCCTATACCGACAGTACCGGAAATAAGTTTTTCAAATACAGAAGTCTTGCCGCTTCCAGTGACGCCGTGCAGAAGATAAACCGCTGGTTTCTGCGACTGAACCTGTTCATAAACTGCGTTATAAACATTCTGCTGTTCGTCCGAAAGAACAGTATCATTGACATCTGCATGAGTTTCCGAGAAGTCCTCAACGTGACGGAAAACTTCCGTTTCATATTCTTCCGCAACGCCGTTTCTTACAAGGTTGGAAATAACTATTTCAGTCACTCCGCACATATAGGCGGTTTCCTTTGAAGATGCGCTGTTTTCCGTCAGAAATTCAACAACAGCTTTCTGTTTAGGAGTAAGCCTGAATTTTTCCGGACTGTTTATATAACTGTCCGTCAGACGTACCATTTTCAGAACAGCATCTCCGACTTTCTGCCGGAAAATATTGTCCGTATTCAAAGCCCCGCTTTCGCATAGTTCGTCAATGGTTTTTCTGCCGTTTTCCGAAATGAAATCAGTAATATAACCGTTCAGCTGTCTGTTGTCGGAAATCTGTTTCAGCTTTTCAAGAAGTTCTTTTGCATCTTCGTCGAGAGTACTGCCAAGTACGAAACTTTCATTTATATAGAATTTTTCGATTACCTTAACGTTCATAGCCGGCGGAATCATAGTTCTTACTGCATCGTAGTATGTGCAAAATGTGTTGTCATGCAGGTAATGTACAAGTCCAATCATTTCTTCCGAAAGCACCGGACTGTCATCAATTACCGAAATGATTTTTTTCAGTCCTGAAACGCTTCCGGAACTGATTTTCATAATTGCACCTATACGGTGAGAGTTGCCTTTTCCGAACGGCACAAGCACACGGCAGCCGCACTTTACTGAAAATCTTTCTGGAACTGCATAGCTGAAAAGCATATCAAACGAATACGCCGTACCGCTTACAGCAACTTCAGCAATGACGGACATTATTCACCTTGCAACAATGTGTTTACAATCTTGCATTTACCGCTTGCTATTTCCTCGACTGCCGTCTTGACAGGTTTTTCCTCAAGCGTCTGGTCGTTCTTATAGAGTTCTTCCGAAATCTCCCTTGCACGTTTCGCAACAGCGATTACAAGTGAATAACAACTTTCATTTTTTGAAATAATCTGATTTACTGCTGGTCTGAGCATTTTTTAACACCTCATTCTATAATATCGCCCGCAAATTCTGATTTAAGCTTTTCTGCACGCATTACTGCAAAAAAATCGCTTACAGCATCTTCAAGGACATCGTTTACAATAATATAATTATATTTTTTAGCCTGCGCCAACTCGTTGGACGCTTCTGCCACTCTCTGTTCAATAACTTCATCTGTTTCGGTATTGCGTTTTTTAAGGCGGCGGCGGAGTTCGTTTATTGACGGCGGAGCTACGAAAATCGAAACACTGTCGGGTCTTTGCTGCATAACTTTCATTGCGCCCTGTACTTCTATTTCAAGAATAACGTTAATGCCTTTTTCGAGATAGTCGTCAACTTCCGAAAAAAGTGTTCCATAATAATGTTTGCAGTAACCGGCGTATTCAAGAAAAGCATTTTCTTTTATTTTCTGTTCAAATTCCTCGTCCGTCATAAAGTAGTAGTTTACGCCGTGTACTTCCTTTTCACGAGGCTTTCGTGTAGTTGCAGACACGGAACAGCGGTAATTATTGTCCTTTAATATTTCGGCAATCATAGTACCCTTGCCGCAGCCAGACGGTGCGGAAAAAATTATAAGTCTTCCCTTATTCATAAAATACCCTTCCTCATTCATTAAGACGTGCCGCAAGAGTTTCGGCAGCCAGTGACGACAATATAATATGTCCGCTGTCCATAACTATTACGGCTCTTGTTTTTCTGCCATAGGTTGCATCAATCGCTCTGCCGTCATCACGGGATTCCTGAATCATTCTTTTAATCGGAGCTGATTCGGGACTTACTATTGTAACGATTCTGTCAGAAGCTATCATATTTCCGTAACCTATATTTATAAACTTCATTGATTCACCTACTCGATATTCTGAATCTGTTCACGGATTTTTTCTATTTCTGCTTTCATATCAACGACAATTCTTGTTATATTCAAATCCTGCGCCTTTGAACCAATTGTATTGACTTCACGGTTCATTTCCTGCACTATGAAGTCAAGTTTTCTGCCGATAGGTTCGTCCGATTCAAACATACTTTTCAGTTGTGAAATATGACTGCGCAGACGTACCGTTTCTTCATCAACGGCGATTTTTTCCGCAAAGACTGCCGCTTCGGTAACAATGCGCTGTTCGTCAACTTCCTTGCTTTCAAGTACCTCGGAAATCTTCTGATACAGTCTGCTGCGATAATTTTCAACGGTCTGGGGAGAGAGTTCCTCAACCTGCGAAACCATTTCAAGAATCAAATCGGCTTTTGAAATTATATCGGCTTCAAGTTTTTCGCCCTCTGTCCGGCGCATCTGAACAAATTTTTGTAAAGCCTCGTCAGCGACCTCTGAAATATCTGCCCATATCTGTTCCTGATTGTCGGGGGCTTTCTGTACCACGAATATTTCGGGAAGTTTTATAAGTTTTGACAAAACCAAATCGTCCTTTAAACCCAGTTCGTCCGAAACACTCCTAAGTGCATTTACATAACCTTCAGCGACCGCCTTGTTTATAAAAATTTCTGAATCTCTTGCTTCAATGTTGTTGATGGTAACGGAAATTTCAACTTTACCTCTTGAAACAAGAGTTTTAAGCAAAGTTTTAAGTTTTTCGTCTATATAACCGTAAGCTCTCGGGATTCTCGAAGAATATTCATAATATCTGTGATTGACGGAACGTATTTCTATAAGTATATCACGTCCGCCAAGAATTTTCTGCGCTCTGCCGTAACCTGTCATGCTCTTTGTCAACTGAATCGCCTGCCTTTATAATAATATGTATTATTATACCACTATTTACAATAAAATGCAAGCATTTTAAGAAAAAAAAGGGACACCGAAGTGTCCCTTAAATATCTTGTCAATTAACCTAAAGCGTTAATTTTATCAGTTGTTGTCGGGAAATCGCTCTGCTCGAGTATTCCGAGGTCAAGGAACTGAATAGCGAGAGCGTCAGAAGGTGAAATACCTTCGCCGTTGTCAACAACGTCTGCATTGCGTGCGCCCTGCGTCGACAGTTTATATTCATCCGGATTAGAGAGAGCCTGCATTATGAGTACTGCGTCAGCAAGA
>CAMWRL010000088.1 GCA_947176685.1 uncultured Ruminococcus sp.
CTTACTTACGGGGAACTTCTTGAAAAAACTGTAATTGAGGTCGTGGAGGAAAATCCCGTTACCCGAAAGAATATCCAGAAACTCAAACAACGCTGCGACTTCTTTCACGGACAAATCGCCATTGATGGCTATGGTACAGGTTATTCTAACAGCTCGAATCTTCTCAAATATGCTCCCGACTATATAAAAATCGACCGTTCACTTATAAGCGACATCCAGAACGACTTGAAAAAACAACAACTTGTTACGCAGATTATAGAGTTCTGCCGTGACAACAAACTTAAGTCCATTGCCGAATGCATAGAAACTCTTCAGGAACTTAAAACCGTAATAAGACTGGGAGTCGATTTTGTGCAAGGCTACTATCTCGCAAAACCCCGTCCGTTATTCCTGAAAGAAATTCCGGCAGAAGTCAGGGACGAAATTATAAATACAAACCTTGAAGCCCGTCCCGAAGGTGTAAAGAAAATTTACAACGCACAGAACGATACGGAAATAGATTTGCTGAAACTTGCCCTTGAAAAATATACTGATATACATATTTTCCAGAGTAAGCTTACTATTACAGGCACTCCCGAAAAACAGATTAAAATGAATATTCTTGTAATGGACAACCATAGCTGCGACCTTACACTTAAAAATGTAAACATCATAAGCGGCAACGGCAGACCTGCCGTTGCAGTCGGGGAATATGCACGACTTTCGCTCAATGTCGTCAAAACTAACCGTTTAGGTTATGCCGGAATATATGTCCCTATGGGTTCGCAGTTCGAGCTTACCGGAAAAGGCAGTCTTATAATTGACTGTCAGGCTCCCGAAAGCATAGGCATCGGAAACGATTATGACCATAGTTACGGCGATATTAAAATAGATATGTCCGGCAGACTTGAAATAATCTCCAACGGTATCCAAACTATGTGTATAGGCGGCGGCTTCAATGATGACGACTCCGAAATAAATCTCGTTTCCGGAAATATAAACATATGTATGCATACCCACAACGGACTTACTGTCGGAAGTTTCAACGGTGATTCAGTTGTCAATATATCCGACAAGTGCAGTCTTGATATTACCTGCTCCGGAATAAAAATCGCCGGAATAGGCAGTTTCAGGGGAACAAGTTCCGTTACAACGTCCGCCGATATAAATATTTCCTGCACCGGTGCGGAAGCCATTGGTATAGGTACTCTTGAGGACGGTGACGGAAGCGTTGTTATAAACGGCGGAAGGATTTCTATGAAAATGCGTTCTGCAAATCATTCCGGTATCGGTGCAGTTCAGGGAAATGTCAACACCCATATAGAAAAATCCGAAATATCAATCGATTCCGAGGGTGACGACGTTACAGGAATAGGCACGGCAAACGGTTCGGGAAAAGTACACATCGCAGATACCAGCGTAAAAATAAAGATTCTTGCCGGAAATCCGCACGATATATGCTCGGACAGCGATTTGGAAATCATTGATTCGACAGTTGATTCACTTGTCAACAACAAGAGAATTAATCATAAATTCTAAACTGAAAGGACTTTTGAAAAAAATATGAAACTTGGTATGGTTGGTCTGCCGAATGTAGGCAAAAGCACTCTGTTTAATGCTCTCACCAATGCCGGTGCAGAGTCTGCAAACTATCCGTTCTGTACTATCGACAAGAATGTCGGTATTGTATCCGTTCCGGACGAACGTCTTGACAAACTCGCTGAAATGTATGACCCTGACAAATTCACTCCGGCAACCCTCGAATTTGTGGACATTGCCGGACTGGTAAAGGGTGCTTCAAAGGGCGAGGGTCTGGGAAACAAGTTCCTTGCGGATATTCGTGAAGTGGACGCTATAGTACACGTTGTAAGGTGCTTTGAGGACGATAATATTATTCACGTTGACGGAAATATAAACCCTCTGCGTGACATAGAAACCATTAATCTGGAGCTTATATTTTCTGATATTGAAATGGTTGACAGGCGCATTGACAGGGCTAAAAAAGCCGTCAAGGGCGACAAGAAATACCTCGCTGAAATAGACTTCCTTGAACGTCTGAAAGAACATCTTGAAAATGGCAAATCGGCAAGAGCGTTTGACTTCACGGACGACGAAAGAGAACTGATAAAATCCACTCCCCTGCTGTCCGCAAAGCCCGTCATCTATGCCGCTAATCTCAGTGAGGACGATTTTATAAACAACATCGATACCAACGAAAATTATAAAAGCGTCTGTCAGCTTGCCGAATCTGAACATTCGGCTGTACTTCCGATATGCGCCCAGACAGAAGCCGAAATTTCCGATATGGACGACGACGAAAAGAAAGAATTTCTTGCCGAACTCGGTCTGGAAGTTTCCGGACTGAACAGAATCATAAAAGAGGGCTATGCGCTTTTAGGACTTATATCATTCCTTACCGCCGGAAAACAGGAAGTTCGTGCGTGGACTATCACCCGAGGTACTAAAGCTCCGCAGGCTGCCGGAAAAATCCATACGGACTTTGAAAAAGGCTTCATACGTGCCGAAGTCGTATCTTTTGACGACCTTATGGAATGCAGTACTATGGCAGCCGCCAAAGAAAAAGGTCTTGTACGTCTTGAGGGCAAGGAATACGTTATGCAGGACGGCGATATAGTTCTGTTCAGGTTCAACGTATGACGGAACAGTTTAAGAGAACGGAGTTATTGCTGGGTACTGAAGCTATGGAGATTCTGCGCCAATCCCGTGTGGCAGTTTTCGGAATAGGCGGTGTCGGCGGTCATACCGCTGAAGCTTTGGTACGTTCCGGAATAGGTGCGATAGACCTCATTGACAATGATGATGTCTGTATAAGCAATATCAACCGTCAGATTTTCGCAACGCTCAGTACTGTAGGACTTCCCAAAACTCAGGCGGCTAAAAAACGTCTGCTTGACATAAATCCCGACTGTAAAATCACTGAACATAATATTTTCTTTATGCCGGAAAACTCAGGTATGATAGACTTTACGCAATATGACTATGTTGTGGACGCTATTGATACCATTACCGGAAAAATCGAAATAATAACCCGTTCGCAAAAGTCCGGAGTACCTGTTATAAGCTCTATGGGTGCAGGCAACAAGCTTGACCCGACAGCATTTGAAGTTGCGGACTTATATAAGACTTCCGTCTGTCCGCTTGCAAGAGTTATGCGCCGTGAACTCCGGAAACGTGGCGTTGAAAAACTGAAAGTGGTCTACTCAAAGGAAGAGCCGGCTGTAAAACGGTCGGACTTTCCGGCATCAAACGCCTTTGTGCCGTCTGTAGCCGGACTCATAATCGCCGGAGAAGTTATAAAAGACCTGATAACCAAAAAAGACAGTCTGTTATGACTGTCTTTTTCTTATTTCGGCGTAAGCCATAAGGTATGGGGCTATACCTTTGGCATCATTGGAAACTACCTTTTCACTGAGGTAATATTTTTCTGAACCGTCACGATTATCCGCACCGCCCAGACCTGCCATAAGGCAGATATTTTTCAATACGGGAATACTTTCGGGTATGATATACTTTTCCGTCACTGAACTGAATGCAGTCAGTCCGGCGTTGAGAATATTCTGTCCGGAAATTCCCAGATTAGCGGACTTCACGGCAGAATACGCAAATAAAAGCGTTCCGCTTGTTTCGGTGTAGTTTCCGACAACGTGGGGTTTTGCAGGAAGCTGACATAACGTCCCGTCAGGGTTGGAGCATACCGACAGCGATTCAAGCAGTTCTAAAAGCATTTCTGAACACAAAATATACAGCCGACTGCGTGGGAGTGTTCCGCATAAATCGGCAAGTCCTGAACTCAGCCACCCTATAGACCTTAACCAGAACTCAGACGAAAGCCCTGTTATTCTGTCCGCCCAGCACTGGGAGCGTGTTTCGTCATAACCGTGAAAATAAAGTCCGGTTTCTGAATCTCTCATTAAACGGCGGACGTTTTCAAGCTGGGAGTATATATCGTCATAAAGTGCGGAGTTTCCGGAAAGCTCCGCATACTCCGCCATAAAAGGCAGTGCCATATAAATTCCGTCAAGCCATATCTGGTGCGGATAAATCGCCTTGTGCCAGAAACTGCCGTTTTCAAGACGGGGCTGTTTTTCAATCTGAGAATATATTCTGTCAATGGCTTTTCTGTAACGTCCGTCCCCTGTCCTGCTGAAAATCCATATCAGATTCCGTCCGCCGTTAATATTATCAAGATTGAAATCTTCCGTCCGCATAGTGGGAATACTTCCGTCTTCTATGTAAGCATCTGTAAATTTTACGGCATAGTCAAGCAGACTGTTATTTCCGGTAAGTTCGTACAGCTTTATTACAGAATTTATAATGCAGTTGTCGATATAATTCCATTTTGCGGTTTTCCGGAAAATAAAATTTTCCCTGTTCCACATCGGCGAAAGCGGTTCGGACGGCAGTATCAAGTTATTTATGTATGACTGAGCTATTTTGTCAGCGGTTTCCATTATGAAAGTCCTCCGGTAGTTATTTCCACGAATTTTTTCTGCGCAAGTGCAAAGACCGTTATTGACGGTATCAGTCCTATGACGGACATAGCAATTATCTTGCCTTCCTCATACCCCTGTCCTGTACTGTCAACGGACGTCCGCAGGGCAAGGGAAAGTGTATATTTTTCGGTTGAATTTATGAATATAAGCGGATTAAGAAAGTCATTCATAGTCCAAAGGAAGTTGAACACTATAACCGAAATAATTGCAGGTTTAATGCAGGGAACAAGTATATATACAAGTGTCTGCAAAGTCCCGCAGCCGTCAATCCGTGATGCTTCATCAATTTCCTTTGGTATTCCCCTGAAAAACTGTATCAGTATAAATATGAACATTCCCTCGCAGGCGAAAAGCGATGGTACTGTCAATGGTACATAACTGTCCGTAAAACCGACCCTGCTCCAAAAAATATACATCGGCATAACGGTTACTATTGCCGGCATAAACATTCCGACCATAAGAAGTCTGAAAAAGAGTTTCTTCAGCGGAAAGTCGAATCTTGCAAAACCGTATGCAACCAGTACGGAAGATATTACGGCAAATATGGTTTTTGGAATAATTATCGCAAACGTATTGACAAAGTAGTGTCCCATTGAATGTCCTGTATTGGTTTTCCAGGCGTTGGCGTATACGCTGAAATCAAAGTTTTCCGGAAAGAACCATACGGAACTGTAAATTTCCTGATTGGACTTGAAAGAAGCTCCCAGCAGCCATAGCAAAGGATATATCATAAATACCGCAATAACTGTAAGTACTGCATATGTAAGAGTTTTTTTCATAGCAGGTCACTCCGTTTTTTTCCGATTCTGAACATTATATATATTATTGCCGCCGTCAGTACGAACAGAATCCACGATACTGCGTTGGCATATCCGGCGTTGTTGTAGCTGAACATCTCGTCATAGATAAGCATTCCGATTGTATAAGTGCTTTTCATTGGACTGCCTCCGGTAATCATATACGGAGCGTTGAACTCCTGCAATGCCGAAATGGTCTGTAATATGACATTTATAAAAACCGTATTTTTTATCAGGGGAAGCGTTATACTGAAAAATGCCCGTATACTTCCGCAGCCGTCAACCCGTGCGGCTTCATAGTATTCTTTCGGAATATTCCTGACAGCAGTAAGGAATATAATCATAGTTGAACCGAACTCCCATAACCGGAGAAGTACTATTATAAATATAGTATAATGTTTGTCGCCGTACCAGCTCACCGGAGACAGACCGAGTATTCCGAGAAACTGATTAACCAGACCGTCCCTTGTGAAAAGGTACTGCCACATTATCACAACGGCAAGGTTAGAGCCGAGTATTGACGGTATATAGAAAACTGTCCTGTAAACTCCTATACCCTTTATACTGACACTGAGAAGCATTGCGGCAAACAGGGAAACGATAATTTTCAGCGGTACGAAAATCGCCGTATATCTGAAAGTCACTCCGACAGCTTTCAGGAAACTTCTGTCAGTAAGCATTTTCCGGTAATTTTCAAGACCGATAAATTCCGGAGAGTGTATATTGTCGTATCGGGTAAGTCCGGTTATAAACGAGCATACGAACGGATATATTATAAATAAAATACTTCCGGCTATGAACGGACTTATAAGAAGCAGTCCGGTAAACCTGCTCACCCCGACAGGATTGTTATATTTTTTCATTCTGTACTCCTGATTGGTGACGGATAAAAAATTATAGGTCACCTTAATTTTTGGTGATTTACTGGCGTAAACTGACCTTTTCAATTAATCAGGGTGACGCATATGACCCTTTTTAATAAACCTTATATAAAAAATATTCTCTTTTTCGGTGAAAGAAAGAAAAACGGGATTATAGGTCACCCTCTCCGGTTGAAAATCCTGATTTTTGGCTATATATAGCCTTAAACTAATGATGACGGATAATTTTTATAGGTCACCAATCCGTCACCTATTACTTTCTGATACTGTCAAGATACTGCGTCATATCGGTGTGCAGTTCTATTGCAGTCTGTCTTATGTCTGTTCCGTCATATGAAATTTTTTCTATAGCTGTATTGTAAAATTCTTTCATACGGGCAAGTTCCATATACGGACTTACTGTTACAGTGTTCATAGAGTTGAGCATTTCGGCATTTTCATACGCAAGTCCGGTAAGCTTTCCGGTCTGCTCCAGTCTCCCCTCTGCGTATCGTGACGCCGGAATACCTCTGGACGTTCCGAGAATGTCCGCACAGTCGGGATTGTTAAGCAGAAAATCCATAAAAGCCGCCGCCTCATCGGGATACTGAGTGTTTGCGGAAACAGCATACATCAAAGAGGGTTTGACAAACCAGCCGTCCGAGTTTCCGTTATCGGTTAGAAATTCTCCGGCTTGCAGTATGCCGTCATCAAGTACCGACTCATATTTTCCGACAGCACTGCCCCATTCAAGAACGCCTGCGATATTACCGCCTATGAACTCCGGCGACTGGTACAAAGCGGTGTTGCCGTCCTCATCGGTACGGGTGCGGACGTTTCTTATAACGTGACTGTCCTCAAGACGTTTATAAAATTTCAGTGCGTTTTCAATATCATCAACGCTGAAACCAAGATTTCCGTCCATATCAATGAAAATCTTTCCGGTAGTCTGCTGGACGTACACTACTGACAGATACCACGCCGTTCCGCCAGACTGTATGTCAAGGTCAAGCGGATAACGTCCGTAAGGCTGGAATACTTCCCCAAGTGAAACAAGCTCGTCCCAAGTCTGCGGATAAGAAGCCCCGACCTGTTCAAAGACCCTTGAATTATAGAAAAGTCCACGACCAGTCAGGGAAACCGCTACGGCATTCAGATGACCGTTGATAGTACCAAATGACAACATTTCGTCACTGAATCCCGACAGGTCAAGAAAGTTGTCAAGCAGGCTGAGGTCATAAAAACCCTCGCCGTCACCTGACAGCGTAA
>CAMWRL010000089.1 GCA_947176685.1 uncultured Ruminococcus sp.
GCTGCGTAACCGTCGTCATTGGGGTGAACTCCGTCCGCACTGAGCAGGTCGGGATTTTCACGGAAAAGTGTTTCAAAGTCAGGACCTTTTACGACTTCCGGATAAGTTTCGTAAATTTTTTCAATCATTGCGTTGTATGCCGGCACGTTGTCACCGACAGCCGGCTCTGTAGCGTACGGGATTTTAGGTACAACGGGTATTTTTCCGGCTTCAATGACCTTTTCGACCATATATGAAGTATTCTGATAATATTTTTCGGTGGCTGACGGATTGCCCCATGCATCATTTGTGCCATAAGCTATACTTACATACTTTCCTTTGAATGCTTCGAGCCAGCGGTCAATGTTTTCTGCACCGTGTGTGCTGGTAATTCCGCCGATACCGCCGTTTTCCTGAATCGGAAAATATCTGTTGTCAATCTGGTTTACAAAAGTTGCGAATCCTGTACCATAACAGTTCATCATACCGCATGCTGTAATTGAGTCGCCATAGAAAATCCAGCTGTCAGAAATTCCATCAGATACATTGTGTATGTCCATATTTATGGAAGTGTTGCCGCCGGACTTGCCGTCATTTCCGGTAATATTTATTCTTATCCAGTTGCAGCCTTTCATATTGACAACGTGCTGTCGTGAATGAAGTGTATTTCCCGTAACTGTTTCAACGATTTTCCAGCCGTCTTCGGGATAAGCTCCGCCGTCAGCAGAGTTGACTTCAATTGTATAGTCGGACGGCAGACCGTTTGAACCGCCGTTTGCAACGGTATAGTCAAATTGTCCGGTAGCGTTGTACCAGACGGCAATAACCTGTTGTTTCTGGTCTTCCGGAACTTCCGAAAGGTCATATGCGAGATAGTCAGCTCCGGAGCTGTTCCAGAATGAAAAATAGTGTTCGTCATTTGCAGAAGACGGCATACCCGTCTGGGAATATGCCGGACGATTCGTACTGATTACGGGGTTGGAGATGATTTCGGCAAATGCGTTTTGATTTACAGGCAGTCCCGATGACGCTGTAATAAGTACAGCCGAAACAGATGCGATAAATTTTATGAATGATTTTTTCATAGTCGTTGAACTCCTTTTATAGAATTTTTTAATATTCCGTGTCCGCAGTTGTAACGGCGGTTGTCTGAACCGGTATAAGTGTTGTGGTAGTTGTTTCTTCGGGAGTGCGCTGTATTGATACTTTATAGTTGGTAATAGCCCATACGCCGTCATATTTCGGGCATGAGAATATAACATCATATATGAACTGGTCTTCTGTAATGTTTGCATTTAGTAAATTCACATCACCTATTATGTCGTTGGGAGTTATTTTTTCTATAACGTCCGCTGCACCTACTATTTCAATTTTCAGGCTGGGAGTAATTACTTTATAGTCATAACCGTTGTTCGGAGCGTTGCTTATGCTTACACGGCTCTGGTCAAGGGTTATTTCCTTTGTGATTAGGTTTTCGGAATCAACGGTTACAGTGATGTTTGTGTTTTCCGACATATTTATACAGCCCTGCGCTTCAAGCACGGTACTCAAATCGAATGCCCTTGAATAGTCGGGAGTTATATCGCTAAGCAGGATTTTTCCGATTTCAAGCTTGTCAGGAATTTCCGTCAGACTGTTTTTAGAAGCGATTTTAATGGTATCTCTGGACATTTTCAGATTAAGACAGCTCTGGTCAAAGTTAGCCGGAGCATTGACAATCTGTACATAAACACCGACTTCCTTTACGGTAAGCACGGGGATATTTATAAGAAAACTGGTATTGTCAAACGTCATTGCCGAGGGGTCAACAACCGTACCGTCTTCCGTAAAAAGCTGGATTTCGTCACTGCTTAGGGCATATGATGAATCAAGTATCATTTCACGGTCAGATGAGGCGTAGACGGTACTTATCTTTTTTATCTGTGATGAAGGTCCTGTAATTGTAACCATATTAGGTTCGCACGAAAACTCCGTTGAATTTATTGTCTTGTTTTCATTGAACTTGACGTTTGGGATTTTTGGAAGTACCGGAAACTGTGCCGATTCGTACTTATCAAAAACCACTTCAGCAATTGACGGCTCTATGGAGTCAACCTCAAATTTTATTCCATTGGTGCTTTTTATTTTTATGGGAAGGTTTTTTCTTCCTGCTGAGTAAACGTTATCCGTGTCCACATACGCCGAAAGCGTAGAGCTGTCAATATTTGCAATCTGGGTACGACTGCCTGTTACTTTGACTTTTACGTTTTCGACATCGCACGAAATGACATTAAGCGTATTGTCGGAAGCTGCTGTTGTACCTATTTCCAAATCAAGAGAGACTTTTTCAATAGTTTTCGGGACGGACGGGTACAGGGTCAGCGATACTGCAAACCATACCAGTACTGCAATGATTACGGAGTATACGGCAAGTGAAAAATTCGTCTGACTTTTCCGGCGGAATAAGTCACGTATTGTATCAGGAATTTTCATTTTTGTCTTTTCCCCCTTTTACGCCGTCCGAGTCTTTGGAATATTGTTTTTCGTCAGTTACTTCCTTATAAAGCAGTTGTTTAAGTTTTTCGTGGGTGTAGTCCCTTGTCAAGACTCCGTTCATAGCGACGGAAATCTGTCCTGTTTCCTCAGATACAACTATAATTACAGCGTCCGAATTTTCGCTCATTCCGATAGCCGCCCTGTGTCGTGAACCCAGTTTTTTGTTTATGATAGCGTCATTCTGCGGCTTGGGCAGAAAACACGCCGCCGCTAATATAATACCGTCACGCATTATAACAGCTCCGTCATGGAGCGGAGTTTTGGGGTAGAATATATTTCCGAAAACTTCCTTACTCGGAACAGCATTCATAATAGTGCCTGTTTCAATCTGTTCGCCTAACCGCACCTGACGTTCGACAACTATCAATGCACCGGTACAGGTTGCGGAGAGTTCAACACATGAATCGCATATAGCATCAATGGCGTTTTCCCATTTTTTTACAAGTGTGTCAGAACCTTGTCCGAAACCAAAACGTATATCAAATTTTGTACGTCCGAATTTTTCCAATGCACGCCGCAGCTCTGGCTGGAAAAGTATAATCATTGCAATAAGTCCTATATCCAGTGTGGATTTAAGCAGATATTCTATTATTTTAAGCTTACAGAACTTGCTTATGAAATATCCCGCAACAAGCAGCAGGATACCTTTTACGAGCTGTCCGGCACGGGTTTCACGGATAAGTTTTAGAGCCATATAAATTATGTAAGCAAGAATAACAATATCAATTATATCAAGAAATTCCATTGTGCTGAGAATACTGAAAAATGCATCTTTTATATCATGAAATTTCATATCTGCTCACCTCCTTTGTGTATGTAAAGAGGGACAATGCCCCTCTGTTAAATTTCTGTATGTGCATACCCATATTATTATTGTACCACAAATTCAGATAATTTCAATAGTTTTTTGTGATTTTTCTGAAACTGTCACATTTTTCACAAGTGCGGCAAGTTTCAGAGCGTCATTTTCGCTGCTGAACACTGACGGCGCAAAACGTACAGTACCGTTTTCCGTACCGAGCTGAGTGTGTGCCAGTACCGAGCAATGATAGCCTGCTCTGAGACAATAGCCCTGCTGTGCAAGGATTGAGGCAGTTTTTTCTGGCATAACGCCCTTTACATTGAACGACACTATAGGCACATAAGAGGATTCCGGATTTCTGTAGATTATTATATCATTGCTTTTTCTGAGAGAGTTTATAAAGCTTCTGCAAATCCTGTCTTCATGTGCGAATATCCTTTCGATGCCGGTTCTGTTTATAAACTCAATTCCTGCTTTTATGGTCATTGCGCCCGTGATGTTAAGAGTACCGCTTTCAAGACTGTCCGGCAGGAAGTCCGGCTGATACAGGCTTGACGAAGCACTTCCTGTACCGCCTTGTATAATGGGTCTGATTCTGTACTTTCCGTCAGTAATAAGCAGTCCTGTTCCGGTAATGCCGTACAGACCCTTGTGACCTGCCGTACATAAAATATTTATACCGTCGCTTAGTTTTATATCGAGTATTCCGCATGCCTGTGCGCCGTCCGCTATGAAACATATATTTTTTTCCTGACAAAGCTGTGCGATTTCACGGTATGGCATAATCTGTCCGGTAACATTGCTTGCGATTGTACATACTATAGCTTTGGTATCGTCATGAATCAGCGAACGGAAATTTTCGATTGTACGCCTGTTGTCGGGACAGACCTGCGCAATTGAGAGAGTGATTTTTTTGTTTCTTGCAAGCTCTGCCGCTGGTCTTGCCGAGGAATTGTGTTCCATACCGCTGATAATCATGTGACCGCCGTCCGACATAACGCCCTGTATTGCCATATTGAGAGCCTGCGTGCAGTTCATTGTGAAGACAACGTTTTCAGTCTTTGCGCCGAAAAAATCCGCTATAGTTTCACGGGCAGAATATACAGCTTCAGAAGTCCTCATTGCTAAAGCGTGACCGCCCCGTCCGGCGTTGCCTCCGAAATTTTCCATAGCATAGACGGCAATTCTGCGGACGGTTTCGGGTTTCGGAAAAGTCGTGGCGGCGTTGTCAAAATTTATAATCATTATACACCTCCGTAATCCTTCAGGGTATACGGAACTGAATAGTTATCCAGAATTTCAGCGGCTTTCCGGCAGTCCTTCAGAATATACAGCGAGTAACCGCAACCGTTTTTTGAAGCCGTTTCATTACGTCTTATTTCGCATGGAAACCCTCTTGCTTTCAGGAGCTTTTCACCTTTGATAACATAGGTGTAAGAGGGCATTGATGCAATACATTTTTTCAAAAGATATTCCCCCCCCGAATCAGTCTGCACGATACAGCGGAATTTGTGATACACTTTATTATATGATATTTTTCCGGAAAATGTGAGGAAATAAAAAAACAGCGGACATTTGCAGTCCGCCGTAAGATTTTAATATTTGGTATCACAGGACATACTTTGTCATCTTTTTTCTAAATGTAACAACATTATATCATATGTCCGAAATAATGTCAATCGTTTTTAAAAAAGGGAACGCCGGAGCGTTCCCATAATTGTTATTCATATAATCAGAAAGCGTTGTTTAATTTTTCAGATGTAATAGGAAGTTCGGACTGTTCAATAAGCTGTAAGTCAACTGCCTGTATAGCCAGAGCGTCAGAGGGAGCAACACCTTCACCGTTATCAACGACATCTGCGTTTACAATACCCTGTTCAGATAACTTGTATTCGTCGGGATTTGAGAGTGACTGCATTATAAGTACAGCATCAGCAATACTTACTTTTTTGTCAACGTTTGCATCGCCCCAGAGTGTAACAGATGGTTTGGCAGGTTGGGTTGTAGTAGTTGTAGTAGTACCGGTAGTAGTGGCTGTTGTTGTTGATTTGGAAGTTGTGGGTTTGGAAGTTGTAGTGGCTGTAGTAGTAGTGGCTGTAGTAGTAGCTGTTGTGGATTTGGTGGTTGTAGTAGTTGTTGTTACTATGTTGTAATAAACTTCTACGTTATCAATTGAAATAGCGTCAGCTTCGCCGTAGTAGTAGCCGAAATATACTTCGCCGTCTGTAGAGACATAGTTTCCTCTGTCGTTGGCAACTGCTGCCGGCATAATCCACATTATTTCAGCCTTTTCGCCTGCATCGAGTACACAATAGTCGCCTTTTTCCTGATACCAGTATTCTTCTTCTGTCTCTGCGTCTTCTGTAACGCTTGTGCCTGTGTTGTAAACGAGCTTATCTACCTTTGAATTTGCTGAGACATCGAAACGTATCGCATAAACGTCCATAGTTTCGTCAATTCCGAGGTCGGAGTATGACATATGGAGAGCGTTTTTCTTTTCGTCAGCGTGTTCAAGCATCTGACTGACTTTCGTGGAAACTGAGTCTGTATAAGGAACAATGATTTCCTTTGTGTATGTGATAACTGCACCAGTAAGCTTTACAGTTTCAAGGAGTGCGGGTTCAGCAGCGTCTTCTTCCTGTTCAGCTTTAGTACCGTACCAGTACTGGAACGAAATTTCATCATCAACTTTGGTATTTGTATATGGCTGTACCTTTGCCGGAACTTCCCAGTAAGCTTGTATATAATTGCCTGCTTCAACTATGGTAGCACCTGTTGAAGGTTTTATTTCAAATTTAACGCCTGCTTCTTCAAATTCCTTGAGCTGGTCTTCGCCGCAGTCGTTGTACCAGTAACCAGCCTTTTCCTTTCCGGGAATGTCAGCTTCTCTTTTGGCGTATTCTGTGTCAGCCGGAGAAGCCTGTTTTACATTGAGACCGCCGCCGTACATAAACACATCAGCATCTTCTTCAGTTTCGATTATAGCGGTAAGAGATTCGATTGTAACGCCGTTCATATCAGTAAGTCCGAAATCGGAATACTTGAACTTATGGCTGTTTATTGGGTCGTCTTCTGTAGGAGTTATTCCGTCGGCGGCATAGGAATCTTCGTCATAACCCTGAGTGAGTATAATCGGATTTTCACTGAAATCAATCTGCCTTGCAACAGTGGAACTTATAGTAGCAGTACCGTTTCCGTTATCCTTGAAAGACCAGTTGTTGCCGCTGGTGGTCTTGTTGTTGTGCGGAACATTTGTAACAGGCTTTGTATATGGGTTATCGGGATTATCGGGCTTATCCGGAGCAGGCGGTTTTACAACTTCGCCGTTGGCTTCAATCTTGTCAATAGTGATTGTGCCTTCTGATTCTCCGGCGTAGTAGTTTCTGAACTCAAATTTACCGGGATATTTTTCGGTAGATGGGTCGTACTTGAGGTCAAGTTTTGAGAGGTCAAAACCTATAGTTACAGGTTCGCCCTTTTTGCAGGCGATTTCAGTAGCGGCGATTTTTACAGTACCGCTCTTTGAGTCAATAAAGCCTTTTACGGCATCATATTCAAGCCAGTACGGGGACTTGTTTGTTCCGATACCGAAGCCGCATGAGAAGCTACCGGTAAAATCGGGAGTAAAAGTAATGTTTATAGTTTTGAGACCGCTTTCGGCAACGTCAGCAGTAAAACCCTCATACGTTTCGCCTACTGCAATGCTTACACCTTTTTGGTCATCATCCTTGTCGGCATCGTCTTTGTCGGTATTATCCTTGTCGGTATCGTCCTTGCCTGTATCATCTTTTCCGGTATCGTCCTTGCCTGTATCGTCTTTTCCAGTATCGTCTTTGTTGGTGTCGTCCTTGTCGGTAGTGTCTGTGGTGTCCGTAACGTCAACAGCCGGTGAATCGCTTACAGCTACGGCAGTCATAGCAGCAGGCACGCATGAAGCAGCCATTATAAAGCTCATAAGAGATGCCTTTAAACGTGCGGACATATTTTTTCTTTTCATTGTAAATCAATCCTCTCTCAAAAATATTTAATATTCGTTAACAATTTTTGTCTGAAATTATTATATCACGTTTCCAGCAGTAAATTGTTACCAAATTATTA